>DASQLL010000162.1:0-3813 GCA_035630035.1 Pyrinomonadaceae bacterium
AGTATAGTAGGCGACGCCCAAGTTGCCCAGCGCCGCTCCCTCGCCGAATCGGTTGCCGATCTCTCGCGTGATTATGAGGCATTGCTCGTAGAACTCGATGGCGCGGCGCAGTTCCCCTAAGCTCATATAAGATATGCCCAAGTTAGTTAAGTTCTCTCCCTCTTCTCGCCGGTTGCCGATCTTGCGGTTAAGAGATAATGCTTGCTCGTGATATTCGATGGCGCGGTTTGGCTCGTTCAACTCTTGATGAGCTACGCCCAATCCGCTTAGTGCATAGCTCTCGCCGAGCTGATCACCATTTTCGCGCGCGATAACTAATTGTTGTTCGTAGAATTCGATGGCACGGCGATACTCGCCTAACGTATAGTAAGAACTACCCAGATTGACCAAGTGTCGTCCTTCGGCAGCGCGGTCTTTAAGCTGACGCGCCGCCGCCAGCCCTGCTTCAAGCCAGAGGATGCGCTCGCGCGGGTGCTGGCGCAGGTTAAGTATATACACCCCGAAGTAAGGATATTCATGACACAGCCGCGCGGCTGCCTCGTCTACGCTAGCGTACTCACGCGCCCACTCCTGCCCGGCCTCAATGTTCCGCCGCTCCGCGTCAAAGAGCGCAAGCCCACTTTTGACGCCCTCGCCGCCCTTTGAGTAGAACATATGACACTCCCTAAGCACTTTCAGGTATTGCTCGGCATGATGCATCCGGCCTGCGCTTCGCTCCGTCTCGCTCTGGCGAGAGTTAGCGAACAGGCGCGCGAGGTCGTGCAGGCGATACCGTGCGGTCGTGGCGTCCCAATCCAGCATGCTGAACTTGAGAAGATCGCCGAGCGCGTCAAGCGCCGCGTCCGCGTTCGTCTCCCAGATGGCTGCGGCTGCCGCCGCGTCGAACGTGTCGGGGAAGACCGACAGCGCGCGCCAGAGTCTTTGCATCTCCGCGCTGAGAAGGTCGTAGCTTAGTGTGAGCGACGCCTCGACGAGTCCGAGACGCGTCTTTGCGTCCGAGAGGCGGCGCACGTAGTCGGCGGGGCTTAAATTTTCGCGCTCTGCAAGCGCGCTCGCGGCCAGTCGCAGTGCGAGCGGGAGGTAGCCGCAGAGCTTCGCTATCTCGCCGGCGCGCTCGCCGATGCGCGGGGCGATCTTGAGCAGAAGCTCGCGCGACTCTTCGGGCGAGAGCGTGTCGAGACGTTTGGGGAACAGGCCGGGCAGCGTGAAGTGCTGGCGCGAGGTGACGAGCAGGACGCATGTGTCGGGCGGGACGAGCGGCTCGACCTGCGCGGCGTCGCGCGCGTTGTCCATCAGCACGAGCGCGCGCTGGCCGTTCAGCACGGAGAAGTAGAGAGCGCGCAACTCTTCGACGCCTTCGGGGAGCTTGGCCGTCGGATGGTAGGCGCGTATGACGTGGGAGAGGGCTTCGGCGACGGATACGGGCTGTTGATTACTCGCGCCTTTGAGGTCGAGGTAGAACTGCGCGTCGGGATAGCGCGGCGAGAGTTGCTGCGCGAGCTTCAGCGCGAGCGCGGTCTTGCCGATGCCGCCCTGCCCTTGCAGGCCGGAGATTGTGACGCCGCCCCGCTCGATCTGCGACATCAACTCGTCAAGCTCTCGCTCGCGTCCCGTGAAATCGCGCGGCGGCGGCGGAATCTGATGCAAAGCAGAGACGGCGGCGGCGGGCGCATTGTAGATGTTTGTGATCTTGTCTCGCCCCACGTAGTCGCCTTCGATTGAGATGCTGAAGCCCGCGCCTTGTAGCCGCGTCAAGAGGTCGCGGCTGAGCGCGCTCAAATCTTTGACGGCGTCGAGCAACGCCTGCGCCTCGCCGCTCTCGACTTCGCCACGCAGCGCGCCTTTCAGCTTCGGAGTCACATACTCGTCAAAGAGCCAGCGGTGAATGTCGGCTGTGACTTTGGCGGCGAGGTCGTCGGGACTTGTGAAGTCGGGGCCGATTAGATGGTTCAAGCGAAGTTCTTTTTTGAGGGCGTTGAGTTTGGTGGTCTGCGCCGCAACGGTCTCGCGCAAGTGGTCGGGGACAGTTGTGTCGTCTTTGAAGTAGATGAAGCAGGGCAGTTCGCGCTCGCGCGCTTTGCGGTACTCCTCCGCTGTGATGCCGGAGCCGTAGCGCGCGGCGAAGATGCCCACGTAGATGCCGCGCGCGTTGCCTTCGGCGGCGCGGTCAACGTCGTCGAGCGAGGCGCGTCGCGTGGTCTCGTCGCGGCTGCCGAAGTATTCCATGCCGACGAATTTGGTCTCGCGCATGCGCTGGACGGCCTTCTCGACTGCCTTGCGCTCCGGCTCAAGGTCGAGCCAAGTTGAGCTGACGTAGACCGGGAGGATTTCCAGAGCCATCGTGATCGCTCCTCTGGCGATAAGGAGATGAGGGTCGTGTGCGTTTAAGCGTGCTGCCGGACGCCAGCGGACGTGTTGGCTGCTGCGACGCCCGATTCCGCTGAGCAACAATACAATCGAAGGGGCAAGATGTAAACGGATTCCGCGCCGGGCGCGGGGTCTATTCATTCTCGAATTTAGGGGGAAGGATAACTCACCGCAGAGGCGCAGAGGGCGCGGAGGTGGCGCAGAGATTTTGTATTCCTCTGCGTGAACTCTGCGCCCTCTGCGCCTCTGCGGTGAGATGTCCACTCTCTTACATTCAAGAATGAATAGACCCTGCCGCGCGCGTCACGCTTGCCGCGCGCGGGGGTTTCTGGTACACAAGGCAACTACGTCGCGCAATTAGTAAGAACACGAAAGCCGTGCGCGAAGTGTCTCCCCGCGCGGCCCGTTCGAGTCCGATTAAGTCCGAAGGAGAAGTGTCCGCAGGCTATGTCTTCAACGAATACGAACATCGAGTCGGTGCTGCACGAGGAGCGCGTCTTTCCGCCGCCCGCGGAGTTCGCAGAGCGCGCGGCCATCTCGGCGGACGAGTTGGAGGCTTTGAGACGCGAGGCGCACGATGCGCCTGAAAGTTTCTGGGCGCGTATGGCTGAGGAGGAGCTGCACTGGTTCGAGAAGTGGGATACGGTTCTCAAGTGGGAGCCGCCGCACGCGGAGTGGTTCGTCGGCGGGAAGATCAACGCCTCTTACAACTGCCTCGACCGACACTTGCAGACGTGGCGGCGCAACAAGGCGGCGATCATCTGGGAGGGCGAGCCGGGCGAGCAGCGCACGCTCACATACGGGCAGCTTCACCGCGAAGTATCGCGCTTCGCGAACGTGTTGAAGCGCGCGGGCGTTGAGAAAGGCGACCGCGTCGCGCTCTACATGCCGCTCGTGCCGGAGCTTGCAATCGCGATGCTCGCGTGCGCGCGCATAGGCGCGACCCACTCGGTCATCTTCGGGGGCTTTGCCGCGCAGGCAATCATTGACCGCGTCAACGACGCGGGCTGCAAGATGATCGTCACAGCCGACGGTGGCTACCGGCGCGGCTCCGAGGTGAAACTTAAAGACGCCGTTGACGAAGCTCTCAAACAGACTCCGACCGTGAAGGGCTGCATCGTCGTGCGGCGCACGGGCACGCGCGTCCACATGGAGGCGGGGCGCGATTACTGGTGGCACGAGGTGATGCAGACCGTCTCGGACGAGTGCCCCGCCGAGCAGCTCGACAGCGAGCATCCTCTCTACATCCTCTACACGTCGGGCACGACCGGAAAGCCGAAAGGCATTCTGCACACGACCGCTGGTTATCTGCTCGGCGCGCACCTGACGACGAAGTGGGTCTTCGACTTGAAGGACGAGGACGTTTACTGGTGCACGGCGGACATCGGCTGGGTGACGGGTCACTCCTACGTCGTCTACGGCCCGCTCTCGAACGGCGCGACCGTC
>DASQLL010000163.1:0-14185 GCA_035630035.1 Pyrinomonadaceae bacterium
GCCCAACCGCATATGTCTGTGAGCATTACGCATGCCTTCAACCGGTAAGCACTTCGGAAGAGCTGGCGGCGCAGCTTGCGTTGGAAGCGGAGGCGCGGCAGGCGGGAGCATAATTTTCATCTCCCGCCGTTCGTCGATAGAGGCGAGCGCAAACTAAAGGGACGCATCACGCAAAGTCCGCAAAAGTTCCTCGCCGAAGTTTCTGATCTTCGACTCGCCGAGTCCGTAGATAGAGGCGAGCGCTTCGAGCGTCGCGGGCCGCGCGCGCGCAAGATGTTCGAGAGTTCTGTCCGGGCAGATCATGTAGGCGGGCACACGCTGAGACATTGAGCGCTCAAGTCTCCATTTTTTCAGACACAACACGACGCGCTTCTCCTCCGGCGTGAGCAGGATTTCCGGCACCGGCGCGGCAACTCTTTTTTTTCGCGGCTTCCCTTCTTCGCCCGGCGTGATTTCTGATGCGCGCAACGCGACTTCCAGTCTACCTTGCCCGGCAAGCAGCAGTCGTAGCTCCTCGTAAACCTGCAACACAACACGAGCATCCAATGCGGCGTACTCGATCTGCGAGCGCGTGAGCGGGCGTCGTCGCCAGTTTGAAGTTCGCAACGTCTTGTCAACGGGAAGACCGAGCAGATGCTCGGAGACTGAGGCGAGGCTGTGCGAAGCAAGCGTCAAAGCCATCCTCGACATCCGAAGCGTGTCTATCAAGCCTACAGTCTGCACGCCCGCCCCGCGCAACACCCCTTCGTCGAAGCGCGCGTTATGCGCCACCATCTTCACTTCCGGCGATTCGATGAGAGACCTTATAGGCTCGACGCCCGTCGCTAGCACGTCGGCTACCAGCACATCGCCAGCCGGAGGAGCGATTTGGACTAGTGCGACGTGTTGGCGATTCGTCGCCCTATCCCAGTAAGTCTCCGTGTCGAGTCCGATGATGCTCTCGCACAGAAGCGGAGCGACAGCCTCTCGCAGTTGATCGGGATCAGAGACGAAACGCCACGTTAGCCGATTCGATCTGTATTGCTCGTTCAAGCGAGATTCCCCGCGTCGAATTCGAGGTTAAGAGAAATTTTAAAGGCGCGCCCTGACTGCGGCGCGCCTTTAAACGGAACGATTCGACAACGAACGGTTAAGAGTTCTTGTTCGCAGGCTTCGCGTTCGAGTTGCTGTTCATGTTCATGTTGCCGCTCATGTTGTGGTTCATGTTCGAGTTGCCGGCATTCGAGTTCATGTTGGGTGACGCGCCGTTCGAGTTCGTCGTGTTGATCGTGACGTTGGCGTTGCTGATCGTGACGTTCGCGTTGGTGTTCGCGGCGTTGGCGTTGGCGTTTCCGTTTGCGTTGCCGTTGGCATTATCCGCGGGCGAGCAAGCCGTCCACACACTGGCGACGGCGAGAAGAGTCAGAAGCGCTAAGATTCTTCGCATCGAGTTCCTCCTGTACCCGTTTGGGGTCAGTTGTTGGGGAGCTGCGCGAGCAGCATGCGTAAGCGCGAAAGCGTTTTCGCAACAGCTCAGGTCAATGGGTTCCGGTTACTGTCGTTCCCCTCCGGTGAAGCGAGAAAAACGCTTTCGCGGGAGGACATGACTCAAAGAGCTTGTTTTTCGGACGCCCGGCAGGAAAACTGCCAAGCCGTGCTGCCGTTTCTATGTGTGAAACGGAGGCGCGCAATCAAAATCGTCCGGGTGACGCATAAACTTCCCCAACGGACGAACCCTTAAAAACTTGAGGCGCGCAATTTAACACAAGAACAGCCCGAAATATACGATTTTTTTCAAACCTACGGGTCGTTCAAGGGTTTTTAGAAACGAGAGCGACGGGTATTTTTTCTTTACGGGCCGGTTTGTGTGATCCCTTCACTCAAACGGATTGGAAGTATAGCACAACCGGCGGCTTTTAATTCAAATTCCCTCAACAAAATAGCCCGCTGCGGCTTTCCATATTTACCTTGACTTGGCGAGGCCAAAACAGATATTTTCGTAGTTGCCAACATTGTTGGCCCATCCTTGCATGCTTCCCGGCCTACCCATAGGTTAGCTTGCCCGAAACCAGCTTCAATTCAGGGATTTATACTACTCAACACTGTCCAAATGTCCCTTAAAAAACTCAAATATATCTTCTTACTATTGTTAACAGCCCTCATGGCCGTGACATTCACAGGGTATTTCCTGCTGAGAAATTTTTCGAGCAGTCAGGATAATCCTTTGTCAGTCTCCATTCTGTTCGTGCTGGCTAACGGCTCGATCATCTGTCTCTTTTTCATCATCACTCATTCATACGAACGACGCGAACGGGAGGCGCATCGTCGGGAGTCCGAGAGGCTTCTGCAATGGCAGGACGTTGCGGAACTGCACATGAGCACAATCGAAGCCCTCGCCATAGCCATTGACGCGAAGGATCAGACTACGCACGGGCACGTGCGCCGTACTCAAATCTACGCGGTCGAACTCGGCAAACTCCTCAACGTCACCCCACGGGAAATTGAAGCTCTCAAGGCGGCTGCGCTTCTGCATGACATCGGCAAGCTCGCCGTGCCCGATTACATTCTGAACAAACCGGACAGGTTGACGCCAGCCGAGTTTGAGAAGATGAAGATTCATGCAATCGTCGGCGCGGACATCGTCGGTCGAGTCAACTTCCCCTACCCGGTTGAGGAAGCTGTTCGTTTCCACCACGAGAGTTGGGACGGGACAGGCTACCCTTCTGCGCTGAAGGCCGAGCAGATTCCGCTCGTGGCCCGCATCATTTCGGTCGTTGATTTTTACGACTCGACGCGTTGCGACCGCCCGTATCGCGCGGGGATGACACGCGACGAGTCGCTCGGACTTCTGCGACGGATGGCCGGCAAAAATTTCGACCCGGCTGTGGTCGAGGCGTTCGTCAACGGAGTGTTCCAGTTCGACGAGTTGATTTCAAAAAGCGATCTCGCCGAGCAGGTGCAGTCGGATGAGAAACTTTCGGCGACGCACGAGAGCGCGGCGGCGAATCGTGAGCCGGATGCCGCCGTCGTTCGAGATGCGTCGTCCGGCTTCCGCTCGATTGCAGAGACACAGCGCGAGGTCTTTGCGCTGCACGAGATGGCGCAAACCATCGGCTCGTCGCTGAGCCTTCGAGACACTTGCGCGCTCGTTACCGCCAAGCTGAATGGGATTGTCCCGTTCGACACCTGCGTCATCTTCGTTCTTGACGATAAGTCGAGCAAGGCCGAGCCGGTTCACGCCGTAGGCCGGCACGAAGATTATTTTTCCAGCCGGAGCATGGCCGTAGGCGAAGGCGTTACGGGTTGGGTAATCGCAAACGCACGTTCGATGTCGGACGCCCCGCCGGAACTAGACCTTGCGGGCGTGCCTGATGATGTGGCTTCGGCAATGCAGCACGTAATCTCCTCGCCGCTTTTGCGCGAGGACGGCTCGTTCGGCGCGTTCACGCTCTACTCGACCGGGGCCGCGCCCTACACAGCCGAGCACGTCCGCCTGCTCGAATCGGTCTGTCTCCACGTTTCCAGCGCACTGGGCAACGCGCTCATGTTTGAAAGGACGAAGCAGAGCGCGCTGACCGATACGTTGACGGGGCTTCCCAACGCGCGCGCGCTCCAACTGATGCTCGAACGGCGCATCGCGGAGTGTCGTCGCCTCGACCGCGAGCCAATCGCCGTGTTGAGTATAGACATCAATAATTTCAAAGAGGTCAACGACGAATTGGGCCACGGTGTCGGCGACCGCCTGCTTGCCTGCGCGTCGGAAGTAATCAACGGTCAGCTCCGCGAGATGGACTTGCTCGCGCGTTATGCAGGGGACGAGTTCGTCGCAGTCCTGCCGACCGCCACCGCCGAAGTGGCGGCGATGGTAGCCGAGCGCGTTCGCATGGCGGTCGAGTCGCACAAGTTTCAGGTCAAGACCGGGCGAACAATCCAGATCGAGATAAGCGTCGGCATTTGCTGCTACCCATCGGATGGAGACACGGCGGACGAGCTTATTCTCGCAGCCACGCAAGACATGCGACAGAAAAAGAGCGCCCGCGCCTTCTCGTCCGACTCGCCAACGCCCGCCAAAGTGCTCAACTTGGACGCATACAGATAGCTCCGCGCAAAGCAAACAACAGGCAGAAATCTTTAAGTCGGCGCGCAGTGGTTTTCGGACTACTGCGCGCCTTTTCTTTCTTCTCCATCGTTTTTGCCGCGAGCGTCAAACTCGCGTATAATCCGTTCCCGTCATCGCTGAACAAAGAAAGAGTCACCAAATATGCGACGCGGGCCGCCTTAAAACGGGGCAACTCGTGTCGGCGGATGCGCCCGCCCAGCGCGCGCAGGTTTGCCTATGAGTGAACTAAAAGTTACCCCGATGAAGCCGCGCGCGCGGTCGGACAAATCATCCGGCGGCGCAGTCGTCGCGGAACGTGAGGACAAAGATCGGATTGATCCGACCGAGCTGCGCGATGAGCATGAACAACGCGTGCAGGAGCAACAGAAGCACATCGAAGACGTTGACCGCGAGACGCTTCTGCGAATGCTTTATCAGATGATCCTCATCCGTCGTTTCGAGGAGAAAGCGGCTGAGGCATACACGCTCGGCAAGATCGGCGGCTTCTGCCATCTCTATATCGGGCAGGAGGCCGTCGCCGTCGGAACGCTCTCTGCCTTGAGGCCCGACGACTACGCGCTCACGAGCTACCGCGACCACGGCCACGCGCTCGCGATGGGGACATCGCCGGACGAGGTTATGGCCGAGCTGTACGGCAAGGCGGGCGGCTGCTCTGCCGGCAAGGGCGGCTCGATGCACCTGTTCGACGCCGACAAACATTTTCTCGGCGGCCACGCAATCGTCGGCGGGCAGATTCCGCTCGCGACGGGTGTCGCCTTCGCGACGAAGTATCGCAACACGGATCAGGTCACGCTCGTCTACTTCGGCGAGGCCGCGGTCAATCAGGGCGCGTTCCACGAGTCGCTCAACATGGCGCAGCTTTGGAAGCTGCCCTGCGTATACATCTGCGAGAACAACCAGTACGGCATGGGCACTTCGCTCGCGCGCGCGATGTCGCAGTCGGACGTTTCGCAGAAGGCTTGCGCCTACGGTCTCGCCTCGGAATTCGTTGACGGAATGGACGTGCTGGCCGTTCGCGAAGCGACGATGCGAGCCGTCGAGCGCGCGCGCAAAGAATACCTGCCGTCGCTAATCGAAATCCGAACGTACCGCTTCATGGGCCACTCGATGTCCGACCCCGGCCACTACCGCACGCGCGCGGAGATCGAGCGGTATCAGGAGCGCGACCCCATCAAGGTTTTCAGCAACAACCTGCGCGAGAAGGGCGTGCTGGACGACGCCGGACTCAAGGAGATCGAAGACCGCGTCCGCGGCGAGGTCGAGCGCGCGCTCAAGTTCGCGGACACAAGCCCCGAACCCGCGCCCGAAGAGCTTTACACGAACATCTACGCGACACCAATTAAAGGCAGTGACAGGTGACAGGTGACAAGTGACAGGAAAGCGCGAGAGCTTTAATCCTGTCACCTGTCACCTGTCACTTGTCACTGCTTCTGGAGGTTTGTTGAATGGCAGTTATCACCATGCGCGAGGCGCTGAATCAGGCGATGCGCGAGGAGATGAAGCGCGACGAGGCCGTCTTCCTGATGGGCGAGGAGGTCGCGGCCTATCAGGGCGCGTACAAAGTCTCGAAGGGGCTGCTCGAAGAGTTCGGCGACAAGCGCGTGATTGACTCGCCGATTACGGAGCTTGGCTTCGCAGGACTCGGCGTCGGCGCGGCGATGGTGGGCCTAAGGCCCGTCATCGAGTTCATGACGTTCAACTTCTCCATCCTCGCGACCGACCAGATCATCAACTCCGCGGCGAAGATGCGCTATATGTCGGGCGGTCAGTTCAAAATCCCCATCGTGTTCCGCGGCCCGAACGGCTCCGCGTATCAAGTCTCGTCGCAGCACTCGCAGGCGCTCGAATCGTGGTACGCGAACTTCCCCGGCCTCAAGGTCGTGATGCCTTCGACGCCCGCCGACGCGAAGGGCCTTCTGAAGAGCGCGATTCGCGACGACGACCCCGTCATCTTCCTCGAACAGGAGCGCATGTACGGCAACAAGGGCGAAGTCCCCGAAGGCGAAGACTTCCTCGTTCCGCTCGGAGTAGCCGACGTGAAGCGCGAGGGTAAAGACGCGACAATCGTCGCGCGCTCGCTCACCTTGCCTCTCGCTTTGAAGGCAGCCGAGGAGCTTGAGAAGCAGGGCGTCTCGGTCGAGGTCGTAGACCCGCGCACAATCCGCCCGCTCGACATCGAGACGATAATCAACTCCGTGAAGAAGACGAACCGCGTCGTCATCGCCGAGGAGTCGCACCCCTTCTGCGGCGTCGCCGCCGAGATAAGCGCGCAGATAATGGAGCGCGCATTCGACTACTTGGACGCACCCGTCAAGCGCATCAGCGCCGCCGACGCCCCGATGCCCTACGCGAAAAATCTCGAACGGCTCGCGCTACCCGACGTAGAGCGAATCGTCAAAGCCGTGCGCGAAGTGGCGTACCTTGATTAGGTAAATGGTAAATAGTGAATGGTAAATAGTAATTGTCGCTCACCATTCACCATTCACCATTTACCATTTACTAGGAGATAGAATGGCAACGCAGGTCGTGATGCCGAAGCTCTCCCCGACGATGGAGGAGGGGCAACTTTCGCGCTGGCTGAAGAAGGAGGGCGACTCCGTCAGCATGGGCGAGCCTCTGGCCGAGATTGACACGGACAAGGCCACGATGGAGGCGCAGGCGCTCACCTCCGGCGTGCTGCGAAAGGTTCTGGTCAAAGAAGGCGAGACCGTCCCGCTCGGCGCGATCATCGCGATCATCGGCGAGGCCGACGAAGACATCTCCGGCCTTGTCTCCGAGGCTTCTTCCGCTTCGACGCAAGCTCCTCAAGCCTCTTCTGCTCCGGCGCAGACGGAGAGCAAGAAGCAAGCCGAGGATGCCGTCGAAGGACAGCCGACGAAAGCTGACGAGGCCGCATCGCCTGAAAAGCAGAAGGCCGATGCCGCGCCCACGGACAAGTCAGATCAAGTTCAGCAACCTCAGGTCGCCGCTGAATCTGCCGGCAACGGTCAGGGCGGTCGCCTTATCGTGTCGCCCATCGCCGCGCGCATGGCCGCCGAAGCCGGCATCAACCTCAGCACACTCACAGGGAGCGGCCCCGGCGGGCGCATCGTCAAAAAAGATGTCGAGGCCGCCATCGGTCGCGCGGGTCAAGCCCCGCAACAGCCGGCGCAGCAGCCGCAGACGCAGACAGAAGCCGCGGACAAGCCCGCCGCTCAAGTCTCGAAGGCCGCACCACAAACGCCTCCCATCGCGCCGTCAATCGAGGGCGCGTCGCCCTATCGCGAAGAGCAGGTAACGACGATGCGCGCGACGATTGCGCGCCGCCTCGTCACGTCCATTGGCCCCGTCCCGCACTTCTTCCTGACGACCGAGATCGAGATGGACAAGGCCGCGGAGCTTCGCCGCCAACTGAACGAGCTTGACCCCGAAAACAAGGTCAGCATCAACGACCTCATCATCAAGATCGTCGCCGTCGCGCTCACGCAGCACCCGGCGGTCAACTCCTCGTTTCAGGAGAAGACGATTCGCTACTACGAGCGCGCCGACATCGGCGTCGCAGTCGCCGTCGAGGACGGTCTCATCACTCCGGTCGTGCGCGGAGCGAACGCCAAATCGGTCGTGCAGATAAGCCGCGAGGTGCGCGAGCTTGCCGAACGAGCGCGAAGCCGAAGGCTCAAGCCCGAAGAATACACGGGCGCGACTTTCTCCATTAGCAACCTCGGCATGTTCGGCATAGACGAGTTCACCGCAGTCATCAATCCGCCCGAAGGCGCAATACTCGCCGTCGGCGCGATGACGCCCAAGCCGGTCGTGCGCGACGGGCAGGTCGTCGTGCGCCAGATCATGCGCGTCACGATGTCCTGCGACCACCGCGTCATTGACGGCGCGACCGGGGCGAAATTCCTACAGACGCTCAAGAAGATTCTTGAGAATCCGCTTTACCTGCTCGCTTAGAGAACAGAGCCGCGAGCGGTAGCGAGCGGGTGACGCTTGATTTAGATGGCTTCGGCGCGGAAAGTAAACCCGCTCGCTACCGCTCGCGGCTCTGAGATGAACAAGGGAAACATGATGGACACGAATCAAACTGAAGAGACGCCCGATAACATCACTACCGACGCCGAGAGTCAGGAGTTCGGGGCGCAGCACGGCCAGACAATCGAGGGCGAGAACACGGGCACGTCCGCGCCGGACGCCAGCAACGCCCAACAGGGCGACGACACGGAGAGCGGCGAGGGTACTGGCGCGCGCGCGGGGGCGTACAGCTAAGGCAGCTCTACGAGCATTGATGTTTTTGAAAGCCACCGGATCGAGAGTTGAGCGAGGCCGTCGCTAAAAAGAAGAGCGGAATAGAGCCGCATCTCGCGCTCGTCGCGGTGCAGATCATTTTCGGGACGTGGCCCATCGTCGGCAAAGTCGCGCTCCGCACGCTCCCGAGCACGGGCCTCGTCGCCTTGCGCGTCGCGGGCGCAGCCGCAGCCTTCCTACTTCTCTTGTGGCTGACAAGACGGCTCAACGTTCCCAAGCGCGGCGACCTCGCGCGGCTCGCGCTCTACAGCCTGCTCGGCGTCGTCCTCAACCAGTTCCTCTTCACGAAAGGACTCTCGCTCTCGACGGTCGCCAACGCGACGCTCTTAGGCACGGCCATTCCCGTCTTCACGCTTCTGGTCAGCACGCTCCTCGGTTACGAAAAACTTTCTCTACGCGCAGCCGTAGGCACGCTCATCGCCGCGGCGGGCGTCGTCTATCTCGTTGACCCTTTCCGCGCGGACTTCTCAGGCGACAAGACGCTCGGCAACCTTCTGCTCGTCGCCAACGCGACGGCTTACGGCGCATACATCGCCGTCTCGCAGGACGTGTTCCGGCGTTACGGCGCGCTCGCTGCTATGACGTGGGTCTTCGCCTTCGGTTGCGTCGCGGCCATCCCAATCGGCGGCTATCAACTCTCGAAAGTCCCGCTTGAGCATCTCGGCTGGACGATTTGGCTCGCGGTCGCTTACATCATCCTCGTGCCGACCGTGGGCGCTTACTATCTCAACGCATGGGCGCTCGAACGAGTCGCGCCCAGCACCGTCGCGGTCTACATCTATCTTCAGCCGCTCATCGCATTCGCCGTCGCGCCGCTCGTGTTGGGCGCGGAGGAGCAGTGGGGGATGCGTAACCTGATTGCAGCCGCACTCATCTTCGCGGGCGTCGCCATCGTCACACTTCGCTCGCGCAATCGCGTGATGGAAGACGTGTCTGAACATCCTGACGCTCTCGGCCATTGAGCAAAAGAAGCGCGACTATGAAATTAAGTTTGTAGGGGCAGGGCTTGTCCCTGCCCGCTCAACACGCACTAAAATTCGAGTTGACTTTGTTGCATCAACGCGGGCAGGGACAAGCCCTGCCCCTACAATTCTAAACATCAACTCGCCGTTATCAGGCTGTTTTGCGGGCCTTCAAATCCTTTTCGCCCTCGCCTTCCGCCTGTCGGCGCAACTCGAAGAGTTTCATCAGGGCCTCGACGGGCGAGAGCGCGTTGATGTCTGTCGAGAGTAGCTCCTGAACGATTCGCGCGCCGCGCCCCCACGTTGAGGCGTCGAAATGTTCGCCCGCCTCGCTGTCGTCGTCGCTCTCGATTGCACGTGCGCCGCCTGCCTCGTACTCCTTGAGAAGCTCTTCGGCGCGGCGCACTACGGGGCGCGGCAGGCCCGCGAGCTTCGCGGCGTAGACGCCGTAACTCTTCTCGGCGACGCCGGGCTTGATGCGGTAGAGGAAGACGAGGTCGCTTCCCTGCTCCGCGATTTCGACGTGGAGGTTACGCACGCGCGGCAGCATTTCGGAAAGCTCGGTCAGCTCGTGATAGTGAGTCGCGAATAGAGTCTTCGAGCGAAGTCGAGGGTGATTGTGTATGTATTCGAGGACGGCGCGCGCGACCGCAAGCCCGTCGTAGGTCGAAGTCCCGCGCCCCAGCTCGTCGAGCAGCACGAGCGAGCGCGGCGTTGCGTGATGAAGGATGTGCGCCGTCTCGACCATCTCCGTCATAAACGTGGACTCGCCGCTGCCGATGCGGTCGTAGAGACCTATGCGCGTGTAGACGCGGTCGGTGAGTCCGACGGTCGCGGCTTCGGCTGGGACGAAGCTCCCCGCCTGAGCCATGATGACGATGAGCGCGGCCTGACGCAGGTACGTTGACTTGCCGGACATGTTCGGGCCTGTGATGAGCGCTATCTCCGGCCCGCCCTCGCCGCCAAGCTCGATGTCGTTCGCGACGAACTCCCCTTCTTCCAGAAGTCTTTCGAGAACCGGGTGACGCCCGCCGCTAACTCTGAGCGCGCGGTCGTCAACGACCGTGGGCCGCGCGTAGTTCCAACGCTGCGCGCTCTGCGCGAACGAGGCGACGGCGTCAACGTGCGCCAGCGTCGAGGCTGCGGCAAGAAGCTCGTCGCGCGCCTTACCGATCTCGCGGCAGACGTTTCGGAACAGGCTCAACTCAAGCTCGCCGATTCGCTCCTGCGAGTTGAGGACGAGCGATTCGTACTCCTTCAGCTCAAGCGTTACGAAGCGCTCGGTCGCCGCAAGCGTCTGTTTGCGAGTGTAGTCGGCGGGGACGAGGTGAAGGTTCGGGCGCGTGACTTCGATGAAGTAGCCGAAGACTTTGTTATACCCGACGCGCAAGCTCTTGATGCCCGTGCGCGCGCGCTCACGTTGTTCAAGCTCGGCGAGGAAGGTCTTGCCGTTGCGTAAAAGCGCGCGCAAGCTGTCAAGCTCTTCCGAAAAACCTTCGCGGATGATGCCCGACCGTTCTGCGCGCGACGGCAGCTCGTCGTTGACGGCGGCGCGTATGAGTTCGAGTGAGCCATCGCACGCGGGCAGTGCCGCAATCGCCGCGCCGAAGCGGCTCGCGTCGCGTTGAAGAACTGCGCGCACGCGCGGGATTGTTTCGAGGCTCTGCCTGAGCGCCAGAACCTCTGAAGGCGTGGCGACTCCGGCGCGCGCGCGGCCCGCGAGCCGTTCGATGTCGTGGACGTTTTCGAGCGCGGCGAAAAGCTCCGCGCGGTCTCTCTCATTCGCGGCGAGCCACGCGACGTGCTCGTGACGACGCGCAATCTCTGCGAGGTCGAGCAGGGGCTGACGCAGCCAGCGTCTGAGCATTCGACCGCCCATCGCCGTGCGCGTCTCGTCGAGCGTTGCGAGCAGCGAAGGCGCTCCGCCCGCGCTCTCGAAGATTTCGAGGCTTCGCATCGTCTGAGCGTCCAACACCATGAAGGCGTCGGGACGATAGCTCGCGAGGCGCGTCAACTGCTCCGCGACGCCGGACTGCGTCTCTGTGAGATATGTGATGATCGCCGCGGCTGCCGAGACCGCGAGCGGCGAGCGCGCGAGGCCGAAGGGCGCGAGCGTGCGCGCGCCGAAGTGTTGCTGCACGACGCGCTTTGCGCGCGCGAACTCGAAACCCGCGTCGGGCCGGCGCGTGATGAAGCCGGGAAGGCTCGCGACATTAGCCGCGATGCTTTTCGGCACGAGCAGTTCGGACGGGGCAATGCGTTGAAGCTCCGCGATTGCCCCCGCGGCGTCCGTTTCCGTCGCGGCGAAGTCGCCCGTCGTCACGTCCGCGTAGGCGACGCCGCCGCGCCGCCCGTCGCTTGTGTAGGCGGCGATGTAGTTGTTGACCTTGCTCTGCAACAGCCCGGTCTCAAGCACCGTACCGGGCGTGACGACGCGCACGACGCCGCGCTCGATGAGGCCGCGGCCCGCCGTCTCGCCCTTCACGGGCGCGCTCGTGAGCTGCTCGCAGATTGCGACGCGGTGGCCGCGCGCGATGAGCGTCGCGAGGTGGCGTTCGAGGCTGTGATGCGGGACTCCTGCGAGCGGCACGCGCAGGTTGTTGCCCATCGGCTTTGAGGTGAGGACGATGTCCAATTCGCGCGCGAGCAGACGCGCGTCGTCGTCGAAGGCTTCGTAGAAGTCGCCGATGCGGAAGAGGAGGATTGCGTCGGCGTGGCGGCGCTTGATTTCGAGATACTGCCTGCGTATGGGCGTGGCCGTCGTCATCGCTCGAAGAAGTTCGCGAGGATGTCTTCGACCGAGGTGAGGGCGCGGTGAAGCCTTCGGAGTTGCTCGAAGCTGAGAATCGTCGTGACCCGACCGATCTCGTGGAACGGCCCCGTGCGCGCGAGGCTCATTTGACGCACGGCGCGGTTCGTGTCGCGCTCGCTGGCGACGACGAGAAAGGGCCTTGAGCGTTGCGCGTCGTAAGCGCGTTTAAGTTTTGCGAGCGCGGCGTCAACGTTTCCCTTGCGTTGAACCTCGAAGACGTGGCTGATGCGCGGGCTGCCTTCGGCCTCGCGCCAGACAACGTCGTAGTAGTCGAACTCGACTTGGGCGAAGCGGCCAAACGCGCGCGCCACTTCGACGAGCATCTGCTGCACGTCCTCGTGCGAAAGCTCCTTTGAGCCTTCGGTCGTTTGCGAGTCCGAGGCGGGAAGCGTGAACAGAATCTCCTCTTCGGAGACGCGCCGACGCCCCCTTTCGGTGATTATCCAGCGTCCACGGTCGCGCTCGATCTCGCGCCGCTCGTCGAGACTTCGGCCCGCGCGCTGCACGAGCCTGCGCCACTGGCGAAGGTGTCCGTTCGCCGCGGCGAGTGCTTCGTCGCTTCTCAACTGCGGAAAATAACCGACGAGCCGGTCGTAGAGAAAGCGCACGTGCTCTGTGCCGCCCGTGGCGGTCAGCTCCTGTAGGAGTGGCAGTTCGATGCGCTCCACGCTGGGATAAGCCATGACGAAAATGTTCGGGAGCAAATGGACTTCGGGAAGGGCAGTTCCCGTCTCAAGGCAAAGCGTTCAGGGGAAACTTACAGGAGAAGCGTGCGCGGAAGCAAGCAGGCAGAAGACGAAAAGCAGAAGGCAGAAGGCAGAACGCAGAAGGCAGTCAAAACATTCTCTTGCTTTGACTGCCTTCTGCGTTCTGCCTTCTGCCTTCTGCTTTTACATTACCTGATCTTCGCAGAGGCCGAAGCTCGCGCGGATTTCGTCCGCGTCGAGCGTGTCGCGCTCCATGAGTCCGTCAACGAGGCACGCAATCTCGGCGCGGCGAGCGTCAACGACTTCGCAGGCGCGCGTCATCTGCGCGTTGACGATCTCGTTCGTAGCATGTTCGATGCGGTCGAGCAGGGCTTGACTGTGCGGGTCTTCGGGCTTGCCGAGGTGTATTGGGCCTAGCTGACTCATGCCGAACTCGGCGACCATCCGGCGCGCGATCTCGACGGCGCGCTCGATGTCGTTCGACGCGCCCGCCGTCATCGTGTCGAGCAGCAGAATCTCAGCCGCCCGCCCGCCGAAGAGCATCGCGATCTGGTCTTCAAGGTACTCGCGCTTCTTCATCAAGCGGTCGCGCTCCGGCAGAGCCTGCGTGACGCCGAGCGCACGACCGCGCGGCAGAATGGAGACCTTGTGAATCGGGTCGCCGTTCTTAACGGCAAGACCGACGGCGACGTGTCCCGCTTCATGTACGGCTGTGGCGTATCGCTCCTCCTCGTCCATCATGAAGCCCTGACGCTCGACTCCCATAAGGATTTTGTCGCGTGCATGCTCGACGTGCGGGCGACCGACGGCTTCGGAGTTATCGCGCGTCGCGACGATTGCCGCCTCGTTCAAGAGGTTCGCGAGGTCTGCGCCGGAGAAGCCGGGCGTGCCGCGCGCGATCCAGCCGAGGTCGAGACCGTCTTCGAGCGTCAGCTTGCGCGCGTGAACACGAAGTATCTGTTCGCGACCGCGCATGTCCGCGAGGTTCACGGTTATCTCGCGGTCGAAGCGACCGGGGCGCGTGAGCGCGGGGTCGAGTATGTCCGGGCGGTTGGTCGAGGCAATGACGACGACGCCGCTCGACTGCTCGAAGCCGTCCATCTCGATTAGAAGTTGGTTGAGCGTCTGATCCTGATCGGCTGACGCCGAGTCGCTGCCGCGCCCGCGCCTGCGACCGAGCGCGTCAATCTCGTCAATGAAGATAACGCAGGGCGCGAGCTTTCGTGCGCGCGCGAACAGGCGGCGCACGCGCGACGCGCCGAGGCCCGCGAACTTCTCCTGAAAGCTTGAGCCGGAGACCGACAGGAAAGGAACTTTG
>DASQLL010000164.1:0-4888 GCA_035630035.1 Pyrinomonadaceae bacterium
AAGCGATCTGCGCCTTCTGCTTGTCCGCCTCGTCTTTCAGGTTGAGTGCATTCCGCTCGCTCGTCTCCGCCTGCTTCTTGGCGGCGTAGGCGTAGACGGCGGTCGCCATCGCGAGCAACAGCAGGGCGGCGAGCGCGACCATCATCGCGCGGAGTTTGTGGTTGGCGCGGGCCTGCTGCTCGGCGAAGGCGCGCGCGCGTTCGAGTTCGCGCTGCTCGCGCTCGCGCTCGGAAGAGATACGCTCGTCGCGCGCAGTGCGGCTCTCTTCGAGGTAGGCGATTGCCGTGTCGAACTCAGGGTGGTAGCGCACGCCCCACGCGGCGGTCGGCGCGTACTTGTCGCGCCACTTTTGAACCCACTGCAAAGTCACTTCGTCGAGCAGTCCGCCCTCGCCCGTGCGGTAGGCCATCGCCGCTTCGGCCAGACGGCGGTAGATGCGCGCCGCCTCGGCCTCGTCCCTGACCCACTCTTTCAGACGCACCCAGTTGCGTATAAGGCTCTCGTGCGAGATGTCTACGACGGTCTCGGACGTTACGGGGACGCCCGCGGGCGGCATCAGAAACGAGCGGCCCTCGCGCCGGAAGACATCAATGACGGCGACGACCTCCGTCTCACTCGCGCCCGCGATATCGCATATCTCGCGCAGGCGAGTCGGGCGTCGTATCTCGCGGTTGTCCGCGCCGCGCTCTGTGAGAGCCTTGAAGAGGACTTCGGCGATCTGTCGGCTGCGCTCGTCGGGCAGCTCGTCCCAAGCCTCGTCGGCGTGGAGCGAGAGCGCGGCGGACATCGTGCCGACGGCTGTGTAGTGGTCAATGCCGATTGGCTCGCCGTCGCGGCGGTGGCGATGCCAGTGGTCCCACGTCCGCATCAGCGCGTGCTGGAGGATGGGGAGCTGGTCGGGGTTGTCGCCCACGTCGTTCAAAAGACGATTGACCAGAGGCTCGCTTATCTTGCCGCGCGCGACGCGCACCGGGCCGGAGATTGCGAAGCGGCGCTCGTCGCGCGTCATGCGCGGGATGAGGTACTGCCCGTCGTTGATGGCTTCGGGCAGCCCTTGAAACTGCGCGCAGTCGCCGAGGAAATCGGAGCGCATCGTGAGGACGACGTAAATCGGCATCCTCTCTTCGGGCGGCTTGTCCGGCTGCCTTGTTTCGAGCAGGAGCTTGACGAAGGCCGAGGCGTCGTCGTCCGTGTCCGTCGCCATGCGCGCGGTGCGGAAGCGGAACAACTCCTCGAACTGGTCAACGACGACGAGCAGCTTCTCGTGCTCGCCGACGCGCGCCTGCCGCACGGCGTCAACGAGGCCGAGCGAGCCGCGCCTGAGCGTCGCCTCGACGACGGCTTCGGCCTCCACGCGCGAAAGCCCCGCGCCAAGCTCAGCCAGCACGCCCTCTTCAGAGAGGACGCGCGCGAGGTTGCCGATGGGGTCGTGGCCGGGACGCATGACGGCCACGCGCCAGCCCGCGCCCGCGCCCGCCATCATGCCGCCGCGCAGCGCGGGGAGCAGCCCCGCGCGCACGAGCGAAGACTTGCCGCTGCCCGAAGTGCCGACGACGGCTAGAAAGCGCGCGCGTTGCAAACGCTCGATGAGCGCGTCGGACTGCCCCTCGCGACCGAAGAAGAGACGATACTCGTTCGTCTCGAAGGGTCGCAGGCCGGGGAAGGGATTGGTTATCGCTTTCTGCTCGCTCACGATTGACCTCCTTCGGCGGCCCGCACCGCGCTCACGAACTCGCGCAGGTCTTCGGGATTGAACTCCTTGAAGTTGTGTATGAGGTAGGGAACGTCGTTCGTGTAGAAGCCCTCCTTCCAATCGTCGGGCGGCTGACCGACGTAGACGGCGCTCGCGCTCCAGTCGTCGTCGCGCCCGTAGCCGTATGCCTTCTCAAGGTCTTCGATGTTCTTACGCACCCACGGCTCGTCGCCGTTGCCGAAGTAGATGAGCGCGGCGTCGCACTCTTTGAGGTTCTTGCGGTGATAGTCCATGAGCTTTTCGCTCGCGCCCTCGTCGAGCCACGTGATGACCTCGAATTTCTCTTTGAAGAGATAGTTCCGAATAGGCAGCACGAAACTGCGGTCGCGGTTCTCGCAGATGAGATAGACGCGCTTCGCCTTCGCGCGGCGTTTATCGCGCGAGCGCACGTCTGCCGGCGGGGTGAGCTTTTCCACGACGCGCGTCTTCAAGTCTTGGATGTTCATCTGCAAAAGCTCCGCGCCCGCGGTGACGCGCGTCTGAAGCTCCTCGACGTAAGACTTCTGGCGCGCGTCGGTTATCTCAAGCGCGGGCGTCGCGAGTCCGGGCGGAAGCCATATCAGCCGTTGAAAAGCGGAATCCTTCGCGCCGCGCTCGGCGGCCAACTCCTCCTGTATGCGTATGACCGAGCTTGCGTCGTCTTCGGGCGTCGAGCCGTAGCGCGCGCCGACGAGATGCACGGACAACGCGCAGCGCGCCATCGCTTCGCGCACGGCCTCTTCCGTCCTGCGCCTCTCGTCGAGCGGCAGCTTCTGTTCGGGCAGCACGCCGAAGCCGCGCTGCCTCAGCTCGTCGCTCACGAGATCGCGCTCGCTCGTAAGGTCGCCCGTCGTCTCGGCGAGGTAAACGAACTTCGACGCGCCCGCGCCGTTGCGCTCGACCGGCTCGGTCGTGCCGGCTGGGGGATTTCGGGTCGGGTCGGGCGCGGGAACGTTTACCGTTATGGGAGCGACTGCGCGCGGCATCATCTCGCCTTCGGGCTTGAGTGTGGAGAGCATCCTCGCGATGTCCCACGCGAGGCGGCTGAGCGCGCCCCAGTACCTCTGGTCTTTGCCCGCCACAACGTCGGGGCTGAACTCGGTCGGCATGTCGCCTTCCATCTTGTAGAAGGAGTAGCCGATGAGGTCGCGCAAATGCTCCGGCTCCTTCTTGCTGAGCTGCGAGAGCAGCAGAGGCTTTTTGATGACCTTGAAGATACGCGATAGGGTCGAGTCCGCGCTCAGCCCTTCGGGCAGAGGCGAGCAGCAGAACGCCTCAAGCTCCATGGGGCACCAGTCGGAGCGGACGTAGCGCGGCGAGATGACGGGCACGAACAGCAGCGATTTGGAGACGGCCTCCTCAAGCGCGCCGCGCAGCCGTGCGTTGCCGCGCAGGCTTTGCTCGTCGCGCCAAATTTTCGGCTTGTAGCCGAGGTCGCTCGCGATCAAGACCGGCAGACGCTCCGTGAGAAGGTCTACCCAGCCCTTCTCTTCGCCCGCGGGGTCTTCGTCGTCGAGGTGGCCGTAGCTGATAAATATGTCGTACTCGAAGTTCATGAGCTTTATTGGAGACCCCCTGTGGGAAATGCCTTGACTGAGGCTCGGAAGCGGGGCGCATGGCCGGCGAAAGGTTGACCAGCCGTCGCAACTGAACGTTCTACAGTAAGGCTGTATACAGCGAGCGAAGAGATACTGTCAACGGGGAAGGCAAGAGGACGAAGACGGGAGGCCGGTCGTCTCCCTCGCCGCGCCGCCGCTTTCAATAAGAACAGTTTCCCGGCGCAGTCTTTAACTAGAAAAAAACAGTCTGAACTATTAAACTGCATTAGAGGCCGCCGAAATATGACAACTCTGGAAAAAACTCAAACGTTGCCTTTGCGATTGACGGAAGACGGAACGATCCGCGTTGCGAATTCGCGCGTGAGCCTCGATTCGGTCGTGCATCATTACAAGCTCGGAGCGTCCGCCGAACAGATAGCCCAAAAATTTCCCGCGCTCGATTTAGCGGATGTCTATGCGGCTATCACCTACTACCTCAAACACGAGGAAGCTATCGAAGAGTACCTGCGGCGACAGGAAGCGGAAGGCGACGAAGCTCAAGAGAAGATAGAGTCCGACCCTCAATACCAAAAAACATCCGCCGAACTCCGCGCGCGATTGCTGGCCCGCAAATCAGAATTTAAACAAGCCTGACAATTAACCTGTGTTGCGTTTGTTAATAGACCAAGACCTCGATCACGACATACTGCGCGGATTGATACGTCGCATTCCTCAACTCGACGCTGTGACAACCTTTGAAATCGGAATGGGAGAAGCGACCGACCGTGAATTATTAACTTGGGCAGCGCGCGAAGGGCGCATCGTCGTCACACATGACCGCAGAACCATGCCTACGCACGCGGCTGACCTGATGGGCGCGGGGAAAAGTATCGCCGGACTTTTTGTCGTGCCTCGTAGCCTGCCGCTTCATCGAGCGATTGAAGATTTAGAGCTGATGATAACTTGTAGTGAAAATGACGAATGGGTGAACGTCATACGCTACATACCTCTTTAGTTTTCCCGTCGAAACTTTCTAGCCTCTAACCTCCAATCTCTTTCCGGGCCGCACCGTCAGCGCGAGCAGCAGCGCGGCGGTCGTGCCTATAGCGGCGCTCACGACGAAGGCCGTGGCAGGCCCGCGCCAGTCCCAGAGCGCGCCCATCAGGAGCGAGGCGGGAAGCACCGTGATGCCGAAGGCGAGGTTGTAGAGGCCGTAGGCCGTGCCGCGCTGTTCGGGCAGCACGAGGTCTGCCACGAGCGCCTTCTCCGCGCCCTCCGCGAGGCCGAAATAGATTCCGTAGACGAGGAACAGCGTCCAAGCCCCGGCGGGCGTCGAGACGTATGCGAAGCAGAGGTAGACCGCCGCGTAGAGAAGCCACCCCGACACGATCAGAGTCTTGCGCCCCAGCTTGTCCGAGAGATGCCCGCCGACGAGCGAGCTTGCGACCTTGCTCAAATGCAGCGCGGCCCAGAGCAGAAGCGTCCCCTGACCGAGCGACACGCCCGCCATCTGCGCGCGGCGTATGAGAAAGGCGTCGGTCGAGTTCGACAAAGTGAAGAGCGCGACGAGGACGAGGAACCATTTGAAGTTGCCGTCGAAGCCCTTGAGCGTGAGTCG
>DASQLL010000165.1:0-2744 GCA_035630035.1 Pyrinomonadaceae bacterium
GCCGCCGCGCAGATAACCGAGCTTATCGGACTGCCCGAAGCGCTCTACCCGCTTTCGCAGGCGACCGTCTACTTAGCGCGCGCGCCGAAGTCGAACGCGGTCAAGCGCGCTTACACGGCTGCCGCCGAGGACGCCGCCGAGACCGCACGCGAGCCTGTGCCGCTGCACCTTCGCAACGCCGTAACGCCCTTGATGAAGCGCGCAGGCTACGGCAAGGGCTACCGCTACGCACACAGCGACCCGCGCGCGCGCGAAGAGATGGAGTGCCTGCCCGAAAGCCTGCGCGGAAAACGATACTGGGAGGAAGAGGAGAACGCAGAATTCAGAACGCAGAACGATGAATGAAAGACGATGGCTTTTCAGTTCAGCGTTCAGCGTTCTGACTTCTGCGTTTCAAACATGAGCACGCATAAGTCAGACAAGGAGCTTGCCTTTCTGTATGACCTGTACGTCGCGACGGACTGGGGCGAGAGGTTCGCGGCGTTGTTGGACGAGCATGTGAAGCTGCCGAAAGAGGGACGCGCTCTCTACGTCGCGTCGGGCACGGGCAGTCACGCGCTCGCGCTGGGCAAGCGCGCCGGGCGCGACGTGGAGGTGGTCTGTGTGGACGAGAGCGAGGAGCGTCTGGAGCTTGCGCGCGCGAAGGCCGCGATTGTGAAGGGCGTGAACGTCGAGTTCAGGCACTCGCAGCTCGAAGCGCTCGACTTCGAGGACGAGGCGTTCGACCTCGTCGTCGGCGACGCATCAATGGTCGCGCCGGAGCGTCTGCCGGAAATACTTTCGGAGATGGCGCGCGTGGCCGCGCCCGGCGCGACCGTCTCTCTGAGCGTCGCGACGGCTTCGAGCTTCGGCGAATTCTTCTCGGTCTACTGGGAGGCTCTGGCAAGCGCGGGCTACGAGGATCAGGCGGCGGAGGTCGCATCGCTCATCGAAGAGCTGCCGACCGTCTCGGACGTTGAGGCTCTGGCCGCGCGCGAGGCGCTCGAAGGCGTCGAGTCTTGGACGAGCAAAGAGGAGTTCGACTTCCCCACGGGCCGCGAGTTCCTCGCCGCGCCGCTCGTCGGCGATTTTCTGCTCGACCGTTGGCTCGACCTTCTGCCCGGCGACGAAGCGCGCGCCGCGGTGCTGAGCGAGATCGAGCGCATCATTGACGAGGATCGCGCCGAGGGCGAGTTCGCGCTCTCGATCAAGGCGACGATTGTCGTCGGGAGAAAGTCGGAATGAGTAGGGCAAAGAGTCAAGCCGCGTAGCGGCGGAAGAGCAGTAGCCCACGGCGCGAGCCGTGGGTATGAAGTAAGATTAAGACACAACAAAGCCCCGGCAGGGGCGAAAGAAAATCGAGAAGCATCCTTCTCATGTTCGATTTTCTTTCGCCCCTGCCGGGGCTTTCGGTCTATCTTTGGCCTCTATACCCACGGCTAACGCCGTGGGCTACTGCTCTTCCGCCGCTACGCGGCTCGCGCTTTCGTCCACTTTACCGAGGTTTGTTCACAGTAAAGTTGTCGGACGTGCGCCGCTCTTCGTCGCTAAGGCGCTCGCGGTCGGCCTCGCTCAGGCGGTCGCGGCGTGCGTCGGCCAGTTCGCGCTCATGCTCGTCGTCGCCATCGGCGATGCCCTTCTTGAACTCGCGTATGCTCTTGCCCATGCCCTTTGCGAGCTGCGGCAGGCGCGTGCTTCCGAAAAGCAGAAGCAGGATGACGAGGATGATGATTAGCTCAGTGATTCCGATGTTTGGCATGACGGTTCAGTCCTTCAGCCGGTCGCTCCCGGCGTTGTATGTCGCGTGCCGGGCTTTATCTCTCGCCATCGTCCGACTCGTAGAAAAGATATTTGCGCCAAGTCTCGTCCGCGCGACCTATGTAGCGCATGATCTGGCGGTTGACGTGCAGCGAGAAGGCGCGCGGGCGACGGATGAGATGCATCTTCGCCTCTTCCGGCGTGCGGCTTCCCTTCTGATGGTTGCAACGCTTGCAGCACGCGACGAGATTATCCCACGTCGAGTCGCCTCCGCGCGAGCGCGGCAGCACGTGGTCGAGCGTTAGCTCCGAAGGCGAGAACTGACGCCCGCAATACTGGCACGTCGAGTGGTCGCGAAGCAGAATGTTTTTGCGCGAGAGCGAGCGGCTCTTGTACGGGATGTGTATGTACTCGACGAGGCGTATGACCGCAGGGGCGTGCATCGTGATCTTCGCGGAATGGAGCATGTGGCCGTTGTGCTCCTCCATGCGGGCGATGCCCTTGAAAATCATCACGACGGCGCGCCGCTCGTTGCAGACGTTCACCGGTTCGTAAGAAGCATTCAGGACTAAAACGCGTCCGGTCATATTGCCGTCAGATATTACGCGACGCCAACGAGGAGTGACAAGCGACAAATTGGTAAATGGTAAATGGTAAATGGTAAATAGTCGTTGGGCGTCGTTACGGTTGAGCAGTTGTCCTTCAGCCCACGGCGCGCTCAACTCGTTCACCATTTACCATTTACCATTCACTATTTACCGTCCTTGAATCTGTCGGTCGCTTCGACGAGCGCGGCGATGATGCCCGGCTCGGTGGCGGAGTGGCCCGCGTCGGGTATGACGCGCAGGTCGGCTTCGGGCCACGCGCGGTGCAGCTCCCACGCGCTCACCATCGGGCAGACAACGTCGTAGCGGCCCTGCACGATGCACGCGGGGATGTGACGAATCTTGCCGATGTTCTCGATAAGGTGGTTGTCGGTCGGGAAGAAGGCGTTGTTCATGAAGTAG
>DASQLL010000166.1:0-4419 GCA_035630035.1 Pyrinomonadaceae bacterium
AGCTGTCCCTTAGTCAACAGCGCAACGAGCAAAAAAATCGTGAGCGCGGCCAAGCCCGCCGCGACATGCGCCGCCGAAGAGAAGCCACGCAACGTCAGTTGAAGATCACGCGCAAGCTGCGCCTCGACCTTCCGCGCGCCCCTCGACGCGCGTCGCGCCACGCGCTCGCCGAAACTTCCCCAACCATCCCGCGCGCCCAGACGCTTCGCAAACTCCGCATCGCCCGCGCGCCAACGCCTGTGCAGCGCGAAGGCGAGCCAAGCCAGCGCAGCCGTCAACAAAGTCGCGCACGCGAATACCGACGCGCGACTCACGAACCGTTGACCGTCGGGCCTGAGCGCCTCCGTCAGCAGCAGACCGCCCGCAGCCGCGACGCCCACGAACGCCGCGACGCCGACGAGTGCGTGCGCGTGTGCGCGCCTGTGTCCCCAGTGAATCCATTCGAGCGCGGCCAACACCTCGCCCACCGCCGTCAACACGACGAACAGAGCGAGCGCGGCAAGAGCGCTTGCGTCAAGCACGTCGCCGCCCGCAAGCCCGCGCAGCACGAGAGCCGCGAGAGCCGCAGCCGACGTGCGCGCCGCGCGCCGCACGAGCGCCGAGAGCAACTGCGCGTCAGCCGGGACGGGCAGCGCGTCGAGCATGACTTCGGGACGGCGCAGGTGATAAATCTCCATGCTCGCGCGCGACAAACTCAAGGCCGCAAGACACGCCGCCGCGACCACCGCGAGCGCCAGCGCCTCCGCCTCCGACGGACTCCACTCAGCCTCGCGCACCATACGCCCCACGCCGAAGTAGGTCATCCCCAGCACGAGCGGCGCAAGCACCAACAGCGCGTACAAATTCTGCCGCGCCCAGCGCAGCCCGTCGAGCAGCCCCGCGCCGACGATGAGTTTCAGTTTAGTCATCGCATATAAGCCATCAGAAAATGCGAAGAGCGTTTAAAGCCCCGGCAGGGGCTTGGGAAATTAGCCGGGGGTGAGTCAGAGGCGTGAGCCGACGGCGAACGCCGAAACGTAACCCCCGGAACGTATCACAAAAATATATCCCGCCCTGAAGGGGCGGCGGATTTAACGCGCATTGTCGTCAGCTAGAGGTCTTCCCGCGCCCCTGCCGGGGCGCACGCATTTTTTGTTGTCTATTCCGGGGGTTGCGCTTCGACGACGCTCGCCTCGCGGCTCGCGCCGCCCGCGCTCACCCCCGGCTAATTTCCGCTGCCCCTCCGGGGCAAAATAAAAACACCGCACGGACTTTACGCGCTGACATTTCCCCCACCATCGCCTTTCTTCCTTTCGAGCGCGGCGGCGATGCGGTTCTCAAGCACGATGTCGGGCGAGTAGTTTTCGAGTTGAAGAAAATGCGCGGCGGCCCGGTCTAGCGCGGACTGCGGGACTAGGCCGACGACCTCGCTCGCGATGACTTCGACGCCCAAGCGTTCGGCCTCGCGCCGTACGGCCTCGAACGCTTGGTGCAGGTTCGTGCGCTCGTAGCTCGTCAGGTTCATCGAGACCTGCACGACGCCGCGGCTCTCAAGCTCGAAGCCAAGCGCCTTCAGATGAAGCAGACCTCCGTCGCGCTCGCGCACCGTGCGCGCGATGCGGCGCGCGATTGCGAGGTCGCTTGTTTTGAGAGTGACGTTGTAAGCAATGAGGAGCGGGCGCACGCCGACGATGCACGCTCCGGCGGTCGGATGAAGGCGCGCTTCCCCAACGTCGGGCGCGCGCTCAGGCACGCCTGCGATCTGCTCGCGCAACAATTCAAAGCCGCCGCGCCGCACGTCCGCAAGGTTCCTGCGCTCCGGCCTCATCGCCGCGCTCTCGTAGAAGTAGACGGGCACTTGAAGCTCGCGCCAGATTCGCCCGCCCGCCTCATGCGCGAGCGCGACGCACTCTTCGACCGACACTCCGCGCACGGGGATGAAGGGCAGAACGTCCGTCGCGCCCATGCGCGGGTGCTGTCCCGCGTGTCGGCTCAGGTCAATCAACTCCGACGCGCGCGCGACGACGCGCACCGCCGCCTCCACGACGGTTTCGGGCGGCGCGACGAACGTGATGACCGAGCGGTTGTGATCCGTGTCAACGTGCGTCCCAAGAACGAGCGCGCCGGGGACTGCCTCGACCGCTTCGACCAGACGCGCGACCACCGAGGCGTCGCGCCCCTCGCTGAAGTTCGGCACACATTCGACGATACGATCCATCTTGGCGCTCACTCCCGCGTTATGTGATTGTCAGAAACGCGACTGTAAAGGAGCGTGCCTCATACTTCCACATAAGGAGCGTGCCTCATATTCCCACATGAAGCCCGCGCCCAAAACACACACTCGCTCACGCTCGTGTTTCTGACTCCGAGACTGCTTCTGCGTATCTTAACGCGAGAACAACTTTTGCGTTGTCGGAATTATCGCCCCGCGCCCGTCGCTCGAAACCCTATGCACCACGTCGCCCGCTTTGCTACAATCCCGCGCACTATGAAATCCCCTGTCACATGCCTTCTGTCGCTCCTCCTCGTTATTCTCTTCGCGTCCTCGCCCGTCTTCGCAACCTGCGGCGGTGGCGTCGGCGGCATGTCCTCCGGCGGCACGGAACGCGTCTACACGGTGCCGTGGAAAGTCCGCGACCCGAAAGACCCCGCGGCGCGTGGACTCGTGCTCTACTGGTTCCCCGTCAGCAACGACGAGTTGAAAAAATCTTCCTTGCGCGAGTCGCGCGTGCTGTCGCTCTACGCGGCGCAGTGCGTCTCGATGGAGATCGCGGACTACCGCGCGCCCGAAAGCCAGAAGCTCGCGGGCGACTCGCCGCCGCCGCTCGCCGCGCTCGCGACGCCCGACGGATCGGTTATCGCGAAGGTGGAGAACAAGGACGGGAAGCTCAAGGTCGAGCAGGTCGAAAAGATAGTTTCGACCGAGATGAACAAGCGCGAGGAGGCGATTGACGCAGGGCTGAAGGAAGCTAAAGAGAAGGCGAAGGCGGGCGACAACGAGACGGCCATCAAGCTCTTCCGCTCCGCGCTTGAACAGAAGTGCCTGTTCCCGAAGAAGGCGAAGGACGCCGCGAAGGAACTCAAGAAGCTCGGCGTGAGCGAAGTCGCGAGCATTCCTGCCGCCGCGCCCTCGCCCGTCTTCGATCCGATTGTGAGCGCGCGCATCGAGCGCGTGATGCTACTCGGCCTCCGCGCCGAAGTCGCGGCAAGATACGCCGAGGCCGAAAGGCTCTACAAGCTCGCGCGCCGCCTCGACCCGGCAGACCCCGCGCCGCTCCGATACCTCGGCGAGCTTTACCGCCACAACACGGGAGACTGGGTGAAGGCGCGCGCGATGTTCGACGCGATACTTCGCATGCCCGCCGACCCGCTCTCGCGCGCAGTCGCGCAGCACGGTCTCGGCAAGATAACCATCCACGACGGCGACTTCAAAAAGGGCTTGGAGCTGATGGAGGCTTCGGTTAAGACGCACCCGCTCGCGCTCGCATACCGCAACCTCGCCGTGTTCTGGAACTCCGAGAACAACAAGATGAAGGCCGACCGCTACACGAAGCTTGCGCTCGCGCTCGACCCCGAAGACGCTTACAACCTCATCTTCGCCGCGGCCTTCATGGCGGGCAACGGGCGCGGCGACGAGGCTCTGAAGATCGCGCGCGACAACGAGACGCTGCTCGCGGCCTCGTACAACCTCGCCGCCATCTACGCGCAGACGGGAGACCGCGACAAGGCGCTCGCGCTGCTCCGTCGTCACTTCTTCGAGTACGAGCGTTACCGCGCGGTGCGCGCGAAAGAGATGATGGAGGCGCGCGTTGACGCCGTCTTCGCGTCCCTGCGCGAAGACCCTGCATTCGTCGCGCTCACGCGAGACGCCGACGGCAAGCTCTCGTTTCCCCCCGCCGTGGGGATGGGCGAGCGGCCCGTGGGGAACAGATAGGACTCACCGCCGCAGGCGCAGAGGACGCAGAGTTCACGCAGAGGAAAGACAACACTCTGCGCCCCCTCCGCGCTCCCCGCGCCTCTGCGGTGAAGTCAGCCTTCAATACCGCCCGACTGAAATTTTAAGTTCGATGCGTGAACATTAATTCCGTTTCTCACGCCTCGAAAGAACTGCTAACATCCGCCCCGTGGCCTCCGACCGTTTCATCAAAGAGCGAAAGAGCGCTTGGCAGCGGCTCGAAGATTTGTTGACGCTGCTCGACCGCTCCACGTTGCGCCGCCTTCACCGCGAAGAGGTGCGCGAGCTTGGGCGCATCTACCGGCGCACATCCTCAGACCTCGCAATCGCGCGCGCCGAATCGCGCGATCCTCGATTGGTCAACTACCTCAACAGCCTCGTCATACGCGCGCACGGTCGAATCTACCGCGCCGACGCCGCCGAAGGCCGCCAGCGCATCAGAAAATTCTTCGCGCGCGACTTTCCGCAGACGTTCCGGCGCACTT
>DASQLL010000167.1:0-17186 GCA_035630035.1 Pyrinomonadaceae bacterium
GGACACCCAGTTCGGCATCACCGAAAAGAGTTTCCGCTTCAAGGATTTTAGCGGCTACGTCGCCGACGACTGGAAGCTCTCGCGGGAGCTTAGCCTCAACCTCGGACTGCGCTACGAGCTGTTCATGTGGCCGACCGAGAAGGACGGGCGCATCGGCAACTTCGACTTCGCGAGCTTCGAGCAGTGCTTCTCGCAGACGGGCGGCTCGCTCGCCGTATGCGACAACCCCTCGCCCGGTTTCATCGTGCCGGACAACGTGCGGGCAACGGGCCTCGGAAACGTTGACGCGGCCATCGGCGTGACGGCCCGCGCCGGAAACAAACACACGTTGCGCGGGCAGGACTTGAACAACTTCGCCCCGCGCATCGGCTTCGCCTACTCGCCGCTTGAGTCAAGCAGCCTCGTCGTGCGCGGCGGCTTCGGTTTCTTCTACGACCGCCCCTCGGCGGCCTTCATCAACACGGTCTTCTCGAACTACCCGTTCCTGCGCGAGATCGAGATAACCGTGCCGTCGGGCAACGTGCCCATCGGCGACGCCTTCTCGCAGCAGCCGACGACGCTGCCGCTGAGCAACTGGCTACCGTTCCGCATCGTGCGCGCGTCGGGCGCGGGCGGCACTTACGTCATACGCGACGCGACGGGCGTGGCGCGTGACGCGCGCGGCAACCCGACCACCGGCGCTAACCTCGGCAACATCGCCGAGACGTTTGAGTTCCGCGCTGTTGACCGCGACCTGAAGACGCCCCTCGTGCAGCAGTGGAATCTAGGCATCCAGTACGAGGTGACGAAGAACCTTCTGTTCGAGGCGCGCTACGTCGGCACGCGCGGGCAGAATCTACTTCAGGCCGTCGCCTTCAATCAGGGCTTCGACCTGAACGACCCCTCGACGCCCGACCACATCTACGAGCGCTTCAATCAGGCTTACCTCGCCGCCGGCTCTCCCAACGGGCCGCTAGGCTCCGGCGCTACGGCGCGCGAACGCGGCTTGGGCCGCGCCTTCGGCTTCGCCAACCCGTTCCGCGTGGGCCAGTCGGCCACGTGCGCGGGCGGCGTGCTGAGCGGCGTCGCGGGCGCTCCCATTGACCTCAACCTCGCCAACCCGATCACTTGCTCCGGCTCGACGCTCGGCGGCGGCCAGATAATAAACTTCGAGGCGCGCGTGCCCGTCCTCGGCTTCAACGTCCCCGAAGCGTTGTTGCTACAATCAAACGGAAACTCCATCTACCACGGCGCGCAGTTCAGCCTGAACAAGCGCATGTCGCGCGGCCTACAGCTCGGCGCGGCCTACACGTGGTCGAAGTCCATTGATACAAGCTCGACCGATCCGGGCAGCACCGCCGGCTCAGGCAAGCCGGACGTTCCGAACACGGGCTTCGTCGTGCAGGGCGACCAGCGCAGGCTCTCCGAGAACCGCGCCGTCTCCGACTTCGACCGCACGCACCGCTTCAGCATGACCTTCGTCTATGAGATACCGAGCTTCAACTCGAATAGCCGATTCCTGAAAGGCTGGCAGGTGTCGGGATTCTTTCAGGCACAGACGGGGACGCCCTACAGCATCTTCGCGCCGGAGCCTGAGCTTCAGACCGCCCCTCAGTACCTCGACCTCGTGCGCGGTTCGGGCGGTCTCTACCGACTCGGCTTCGGCAGGCCGAGTCTCTGCCCCGGCGCGTCGCTCGACGACCTGCGGCAGACGGGCGCGGACATAACGGAAGACGCCTTCAACACCTCCGCGCTCTGCACGTCCTTCGGCCAGAGCGGGAGCTTGGGCCGCAACGTGCTGCGCGCGCCGTCGCAGAACCGCTTCGACCTCGGCCTCGTGAAGAATACGCGGCTCACCGAAGACGTTTCGCTCGAACTGGGGATGGACATCTTCAACGTCTTCAACCGTGCGAACTTCGCGGCCCCCGACGGCGAGTTGGGCAGCCCCGACCTCGGTCGCATCACGAACACGACGGGCGGCCCCCGCGTCATGCAGTTCAGGGCGAAGGTGAGATTTTAAACGCAGTGACGAGTGACAAGTGACGAGTGACGAGCAAGAAGCTGTTACCTCGTCACTTGTCGCTCGGAGAGGAATGGTCGTCGGAAATGATTCACGCGGAGGCTGGCTTGTCACTCGCCACTCATCACTCGTCACTTGACGCATACGACGACGGACACCTACGCATCGAGCATGACAACTACTACGTGGGCCTCGGCGGTCGCTCGCTGAAGCTGCCGCGCAAGGAATTTCTTATCCTCTCGCGCCTCGCGCGCAACCCCGAACGCATCGTGCCGTCCGAAGAAATCTGGCTGCACGCGTGGGGCGAGCGCGCCGCGCTCAACGCCGAGAGTTTGCACGTCCACATCTATCGCCTGCGCCGTCGGCTCGTGCCCTTCGGCCTTCAGATAGAGACGATGGTCAACGTCGGCTATCGTCTGATGCCCGCGTCGCGCCAAAACGCAACGGGCACAGACGGTTAAGCCACAGCCAACGGCCACGGCTTCGACTCGTCAACCCCGAATCCGACCGCCTTCTGTTCACATGATTTTCAGACGCAATTCAGACGAATGTAACATCACCTTTGTATCCTACAGGTTCGCAAACCTGATGCAGTTAGAGCCATGTGTCGCATCAGCCGCCCTGCTGCTGCTGTTCCACGCCTGACGCGCCGCCGACTTCCGGCTCAAGGTTATAGGGATTCGAGTCAACTCGTCGTTCAAGGAGAATTTTTATGAGCTACACCCGCACGGGGCTTTTGGCGGCTTTGGCCTTTGCTCTCGTCGTCGCAGGCTGCGGCAAGCCAGGCGAAGTCGGAGGCGGCGGCGCGTCTGGCGAGCAGCAGGTAATCAAGATTGACGGCTCAAGCACGGTCTTCCCCATCACAGAGGCGGTCGCCGAGGAGTTTCAGAAACAGGGCAAGGTCAAGGTGACGGTCGGAATCTCCGGCACCGGCGGCGGGTTCAAGAAGTTCGTTCGCGGCGAGACCGACATGTCTAACGCCTCGCGCCCCATCCTCACCGAAGAGATGGCGCAGGCGAAGGCGAACGGCATCGAGTACATAGAGCTGCCCGTCGCCTTCGATGCGTTGACCGTTGTCGTCAACCCGCAGAACGACTGGGTGACTTCGATGACGGTCGCCGAGCTGAAAAAGATTTGGGAGCCGGAAGCGCAAGAGAAGATCACGCGCTGGAATCAGATTCGCCCCGAATGGCCGAACGAGAAGATCACACTCTTCGGCGCAGGCTCCGACTCCGGCACGTTCGACTACTTCACCGAAGCCATCGTCGGCAAGGCGAAGGCGAGCCGCGGCGACTACACCGCGAGCGAAGACGACAACGTGCTTGTGCAGGGCGTCGAAGGAAACAAGTACGCGCTCGGCTACATCCCTTACGCATACTTCGCTCCGCACAGCAGCAGGATGAAGGCCGTCGCCATCGCGTGGGACAAGAACAAAGTCACAGACCCTGTGATGCCCAGCTCTGAGACGCTCCTCAACGGAACGTACAACCCTCTGTCGCGCCCGCTCTTCATCTACATCAGCCGCAAGTCGCTCGACAAGCCCGCCGTGAAAGAGTTCGTTGACTTCTACATGAAGAACGTCGGCGCGCTCGCGAAGGAAGTGAAGTACCTGCCGCTGCCCGACGCCGCATACCAGATGGCGACCGAGCGGCTTCGCAACATGCAAACGGGCACGGGCTTCGGCGGCGTCCCCGAAGTCGGACTGCCGGTCGAGGAGATTCTCCGAAGGACGCCGAAGTCGTAGGGGCTGTCAGCTTAAAGCCTGCGGAGCAGGCGACCAGCATAAAGCCCGGGGTGGAGCGCGTAAGCGCGGAACCCCGGGACAGGCGAGCAATAAACCCCAAGCCCACGGAGTGGGCGGCAGATGTTGAAGGATGGGACGCTGAGAGAGAGCCGCGACATCTTCGGGACGGCGCACGGGCGCGGGCGGTCTGCCGCCCACTCCGTGGGCTTGTATTTTTTTATTCGATGGCTCCCAAGGTTCCGCGCTTCGCGCTCCACCTTGGGCTTTATGCTGGCACCCGCTTCGCGGATTGAAAGCTGGAATGTCCAGACGCGCTCCGGCGAAACCGGGCACGACCATGAAAGACCTTGACCGCATCAGCAGCGCAGCGTCACTCGCGGCGGGGCGGCGTCCTTCGCCGGAGGCTGCGCCCACGGCGGCGCGGCGCTTGGCGTATCTGAAAGAGCGCGTCATCGAGTCGCTTCTGTTCCTCGCGGCTTTCTCTTCGGTGGCTATCACGCTGGGCATCGTCGGTACGCTCATCTACGAGTCCTCGACCTTCTTCGCGCACGTCCCGCTCTGGGATTTTCTGACCGACACGCTCTGGACGCCGCTCTTCGCGTCGCCGCGCTTCGGCATCGTGCCGCTCATCGCTGGGACGCTCGTCACGACGGCTGTGGCGCTCATGGTCGCGCTGCCCATCGGCACCGTCGTCGCCATCTATCTCAGCGAGTTCGCGCCGCCGACCTTGCGCGAGATCGTCAAGCCCACGCTTGAGCTTCTGAGCGCAGTGCCCACGGTCGTCTACGGCTACTTCGCATTGCAGTTCATGTCGCCGCTGCTGCAAAAGCTCATTCCGGGCTTGCCGACCTTCAACATGCTGAGCGCGGGCGTCGTGATGGGCATCATGATAATCCCCTACGTCAGCAGCCTCAGCGAAGACGCGATGCGCGCCGTGCCGATGGCTCTGCGCGAGGGCGCATACGCGCTCGGCGCGAACAAGATCGTCACGGCGCTCAGGGTCGTCTATCCGGCGGCGCTCTCCGGCATCGTCTCCTCTTACATCCTCGCAATCTCGCGCGCCATCGGCGAGACGATGATCGTCGCCATCGCGGCGGGGATGCAGCCCAACCTGACCTTAGACCCGCGCGAGCCTGCGGCGACCATCACGGCCTTCATCGTGCAGGTGAGCTTGGGCGACCTGCCGCACGGCTCAATCGGCTACCAGTCAATCTTCGCCGCGGGCATCACGCTTTTCCTTCTGACGCTCGTCTTCAACATACTCGGCTACGTCCTGCGAAGGCGCTTCAGGGAGGTGTACTAAGGTGAGCGACTTCAGACGGATAATCGCCAAGCGCAAGCGGCAGGATTTCGTCTTCAACATCGTCGGCATCGTCTGCACGCTCGTCGGCATCGTGACGTTGGGGGCTTTGCTCTTCAACCTCTTGTCGGACGGGCTGGCGCGACTCGACTGGACGTTTCTGACCTCCTTCCCTTCGCGCTTCGCCGCGCGCGCGGGGATTCTCTCGTCGTGGGTCGGGACGCTTCTCATCATGTTCGTCACGGCCTGCGCCGCCGTGCCCTTGGGCGTCGCGGCGGGCGTCTATCTCGAAGAGTACGCGCGAAGGAACTGGGTGACGAACCTCATCGAGATAAACATCGCGAACCTCGCGGGCGTGCCTTCGATCATCTACGGGCTGATGGCGCTGGGGCTTCTGGTCTACCAGTTCCGTCTGGGTCAGAGCATCCTGACGGGCGGGCTGACGCTCGCGTTTCTTATCCTGCCCATCGTCATCGTCGCCACGCGCGAGGCGCTGCGTACAATCCCGCAGGGCATACGCGAGGCCGCATACGCGCTCGGCTCGACGAAGTGGCAAGTCGTGCGGCATCACCTTCTGCCCTACTCTGTGGGCGGGACGATGACGGGCATCATCATCGCGCTCTCGCGCGCAATCGGCGAGACGGCCCCGCTCATCACAATCGGCGCGCTCACCTTCATAGCGTTTCTGCCGCCTTCGCCCGTCAAGTCCGCGCCGCCCTTCGTGTCATCCGAGTGGCTGTTTTCTCCCTTCTCGGTGCTGCCGATTCAGATGTTCAACTGGGTCTCGCGCCCCGATCAGGACTTCGTCGTCAACGCGGCGGGCGCGGGGCTTGTACTGATTATCGTCACGCTCTCTCTGAACGCCGTCGCCATCCTGATTCGGTACAGGGTGCGTAAGCGCATCAAGTGGTGAAGTAATGATGGCCGAAGCTAAAATGGATAGACAGGATCGCACGCGCGGGGGCCGCGCAGAGGAGCGAACTCGAACGCCCGTGGCCGTGCAGCAGAGCGACGCGCGCGTCGCTGCGTCGCATCCCGCGACGAAGGCCGAAGTGCAGAGCCTGAATTTTTTCTACGGGAAATTGCAGGCGCTCAAAGATATCAACATCGCCTTCCCCTCGAATCGCGTCACGGCCATCATCGGCCCTTCCGGCTGCGGCAAGTCAACGCTGCTGCGCTGCTTCAACCGCATACACGATCTCTACCCCGACACGCGCTACGAAGGGCGCATCACGCTACAGCCGAGCGGCGTCAACATCATTGACCCTGCGACCGACCCCGTCGAGATGCGTATGCGTATCGGCATGGTCTTTCAGAAGCCGAACGCCTTCCCCAAATCAATCTTCGAGAACGTCGCGTTCGGGCTGCGCCTGCTCGGAGAAAAGCGTTCGGTGATTGAGGAGAAGGCCGAACGCGCGCTGCGCTCCGCCGCGTTGTGGGACGAGGTGAAAGATCGTCTGAAGGAGTCGGCCTACGCGCTGTCGGGCGGCCAGCAGCAGCGTCTCTGCATCGCGCGCGCGCTGGCGACCGACCCCGAAATGCTTCTCTTCGACGAGCCGACTTCCGCGCTCGACCCTATCGCGACCGCGCGCATCGAGGAGTTGATATTGACGCTCAAAGAGCAGGTGACGATCATCATCGTGACGCACAACATGCAACAGGCGGCGCGCGTCTCGGACGACACGGCCTTCCTGTACCTCGGCGAGCTTGTCGAGTTCTCGCGGACGACGAAGATGTTCGAGAATCCCTCGAACAAGCTGACGGAGGAGTACATCACGGGGCATTTCGGCTAAACTGAAAACAAATGTCGGCACAACTCTCAAGTCCACTACCACCGACCGCACCGAGGCGCACCGCCACGCAGACGACGCGGGGCGAGGGCGCGTCCACGACGCCCGTCAAGATCGGCGTGCATGATCTGAATTTTTTCTACGGGAAAGCGCAGGCCCTCTACAACGTCACGCTCAGCGTGCCGGAGCGCATCGTGATGGCTTTCATCGGCCCTTCGGGCTGCGGCAAATCCACCGCGCTGCGGACGCTCAACCGAATGAACGACGTTATCGCCGGGACGCGCGTCGAGGGACGGGTCTTAATTGACGGCGAGGACATCTACGCGCCCGGCACGGACGTTGTAGCTCTGCGCCGCAAGGTCGGGATGATCTTTCAGAAGTCGAACCCTTTCCCGAAATCCATCTTCGACAATGTCGCATACGGCCTACGCATCAACCGCATGGCGGAGTCGAAGTCGGAGCTGCGCGACCGCGTCGAGCAGGCTCTGCGGGACGCAGCGCTCTGGAACGAAGTGAAGGATCGTTTGAAGTCGTCGGCTTTGGGCCTTTCGGGCGGCCAGCAGCAGCGGCTCTGCATCGCACGCGCGCTCGCCGTGCGTCCCGAAGTCGTCCTGATGGACGAGCCTGCGTCCGCGCTCGACCCCAGCGCTACGCAGAAGATCGAGGAGCTGATATTCGAGCTGAAGAAGCAGTACACAATCGTCATCGTGACGCACAACATGCAGCAGGCCGCGCGCGTCTCCGACCGCACGGCCTTCTTCTGGCTCGGCAAGCTCATCGAGGTAAGCTCGACCGAAAGGATGTTCACAAAACCGAGCGAGAAGCTGACGGAGGACTACATCACGGGGAGGTTCGGGTGATGCAGTTTTCGGTTTTCAGTTTTTAGTTTTCAGCGAAACCATCGGCGGCAGCCGGGAGCTGAAGACCAACTGAAAACTGAAAACTGAAAACTGAGAACTGTTATGGAATTTCACAGAAGACTTGACGCTGAATTAGACCTTCTGCGCGACCGCGTGCTGCTGATGGGCGGCGAGACCGAGGCGGCGGTGCAGAAGGCAATGTACTCGCTCTCCGAGCGCGACACGGCGGCGGCGCGCGAGGTTCTGGAAGGCGACGACCGCATTGATCTGCTCGAACTGGAGATTGATCGCCTCTGCATCGAGGCGCTCGCGCTCCGACAGCCCGCGGCGCGCGACCTGCGCTTCGTCGTCTCGGTGGCGAAGATCAACCCCATCCTTGAGCGCATCGCCGACCACGCCTGCAACATCGCGCGCGCAGCCATAGACCTCAACGACGAGCCGCAACTCGACACGCGCGGCGAGCTGCGGCGCATGGCCGACATCGCCTCGCGCCAACTGCGCGACGCGCTCGACGCCTTCACGCGCAGCGACGCCGCGACCGCGCGCGCGCTCATCGGGCGCGACGACGAGATAGACGCGCTCTACGACCACCTCTTCCGCGACCTGATAGGGCTGATGGCGTCCGACCCGACGACGACGACGCGCGCCGCGCGCCTGCTCTTCGTCGCCAAGCACCTTGAGCGCGTCGGCGACTACGTCACCGACATCTGCGAGCTTACGGTCTACATGACGGAGGCCGAGTTCATCAGGCACAGCAATTAGTAAATTGTAAATGGTGAATGGTGAATAGTAGTCGCTCTTAAAGTATCTTCAGGATGGAACTCAAGACGGCGAGCGCACAATCACCATTTACCATTTACCATTCACCATTTACTTATGACAAAGCCAGTGCTGATCGTCGAAGACGACCCGGACATCGCGGAGGGGCTGCGTTACAACCTCGAGCGCGAGGGGCTGGAGACGCGCGTCGCGCTGACGGGCGAGCAGGGGCTATCCGCCGCGCTCGACGCGAAGAGTCCGCCCGCGCTCGTCATACTCGATTTGATGCTCCCCGGCATGAGCGGGACGGAGTTGTGCAGGCGTCTGCGGCGCGAGCCTGCGACGCGGCGCACGCCCATCATCATGCTCACGGCGCGCACGTCCGAGGCCGACCGCGTCGCCGGCCTCGACCTCGGCGCGGACGACTACATCTCGAAGCCCTTCTCCGTGCGCGAGCTGATGGCGCGCGTGCGCGCGGTGCTGCGCCGCGCCGACGAGACGGCAACGGCGCGCTACGAGGACAGTTGCATCTCGATTGACTTCGACGACATGCGCGTCACATGCGACGGCGACGCGGTCAGGCTCACGCGCAAAGAGTTCGGCCTGCTCACCGCGCTCGTGCGCGCAGCCGGTCGCGTCTCCACGCGCCAGCAGCTACTCGACAACGTCTGGGGCTACGAGTATTACGGCGACACGCGCACGCTCGACGTTCACATACGACGCCTCCGCCAGAAGCTCGGCGCGTGCGGCGACTCAATCGAGACGGTCGTCGGCGTCGGCTACCGCTTCGTCGGCTGCTCGGATACGAAGGCAGTGACGACGGACGAATGACGGGATATAGTCTGGAGTCTGGAGTCTGGAGTCTGGAGTCAAGACAGCATTGCTTTCATGCTTCTTGACTCCAGACTCCAGACTCCAGACTCCAGACCTATTTTATGCTTCGCATCGCCATCGCTTTGACGTTCACGTGCGGCCTCGTGGCCGCGCTCGCCGCTCTCTATTCGTTTAATCACTACGGGGCGAAGGTCGCGCTCGTCGCCGCCGTGTTAGGCGCGGTCGCCGCGCGCCTCTATCCGGCGTTAGGGCGCTTCCGCGAAACGCCGCCGCAAAGCATCGCAGCCGCATCTTCGACATCAACGGAAAGCGCGACGCCGAACGTCGCCGCGGCGGTCGCGTCGGGCGAAGTCCCCGCAGCCGCGCTGCTCGAAGTGACGATGGACAGCATGCGCGAGGGCGTGCTTGTGATTGACAGCGCGATGCGCCTGCTCGCGTCGAACAACGCGGCGCGCGACATCTTCGCCGTTGAAGGCGCGACGCCGTCGCAGGGGCCGCGCCGACTGAGCGATCTGACGCGCAACCCAGCCATCTATTCGGCGTTCGCCGCGGCGGTCGCGCGCGCCGCGCGCGCCGAGGTCAAGGTCGAGACCGGCGCGGGCGGCGAGCGGCGCGTCTACGACCTGCACGTAGCCCCTTTGCGCCAGCGCGAGGCGGTCGCGGGCAGCAACGTGCGCGGCGCGGTCGGCGTCTTCTTCGACATCACGCGTCTGGAGCGTTTGGAGCGAGTCCGGCAGGAATTCTTATCGAACGTCTCGCACGAGCTTCGCACGCCTCTGACCGCCATCACCACCTTCGTCGAGACGCTAGAAGGCGGCGCGATAGACGAGCCTGAGAACAGCCGCCGCTTCCTCGCCGTCATACGCCGCAACGCCGAGCGCATGCACGGACTCATTAACGACATCCTTGAGTTGTCGGCCATCGAGGCCGGCACCGTTACGGTCGAGGCACGCCCCGTCCGCCTCGCCGCGCTCGTCGGCGAGTGCTTCACGGCCCTTGCCGCGCGCGCCGAAGAGCGACGCCTCACGCTCCGCAACGAAGTCGCGCCCGACGTTCTAGTCCACGCAGACCCGCGCCGGCTCGAACAGATGCTGACGAACCTCGTGGACAACGCCGTCAAGTTCAACGCGGAGGGCGGCGAGGTGCGCGTCACGCACGAGCGCGAGGACGCGCGCGACCGCGTGACGGTCGCGGACGCGGGCGAAGGCATCGCGCCCGAACATCTGCCGCGCATCTTCGAGCGCTTCTACCGCGTTGACCGCGCACGCTCGCGCGCTCTGGGCGGAACGGGACTCGGACTCGCCATCGTCAAGCATCTGGCGCGCGCGCACGGAGGCGAGGCGACGGTGCGCTCCGCTCCCGGCGAAGGCTCTGCCTTCACAATCGAGCTGCCCGTCAAATCGGAAGAGTAAGACGACAAAAATGCTTCGCGGGCGTCCGTCGCGGCAGACGCACGTCCGAGTCGCCGGCCCGCGCTGAACGCGCGGCGAACACTTTTTAAGTCGCCGACCCGCCAGTTCCGTTGCATTTTCGACAAGAAAATTTTCTCGATTCTCGAAGGAAAGCCTAAACCTTGACGGTCGCGCTCGCCGTTGTTACACTTTCGTTAGAATTCAAACCGACGCCGCTGCGGCGACTAGAAGTCCCTCAAGGGCAGCCCAAACCCGACCGTGTCCGCCGCAGCTTTGTTTTTTCTACAGGAGGTGTGTGGTGGGTTTTAAAGTCGGCCAAAAAGTGGTTTACCCCAATCACGGCATAGGAACCATCGAGCAGATTGAGCAGAAGCAGATCGGAGCAACCAGTCTTCCTTTCTATACGCTCCGCCTCGCCTCGACCAACTCGGTCGTCCTCGTCCCCGTCGCCAACGCAGGGGAAGTCGGACTCCGCTCCCCCATTTCATCCGGCGAGTGCGAAATGCTTTTGAAGCACCTGGCCGACGATTTTACGAACGCCGCGAGCGACTGGAAGGATCGCTTCAAGGAGTTCACCGACAAGATGCGCACGGGCGACGTCTTCTCGGTCTCGGACGTGCTCAAGGCCCTGACCTACCTGAGCCACATCAAGCCGCTATCTTTCCGCGAGCAGCGGATGCTTGAGCGCGCACGCTACCTCGTCATCTCCGAGCTTGCCGCGGTCTGCCGCCAGCCCGAATGCAACGTCGAGCCGCGCGTCGAAGAGGCGCTGGCGCGCGCATGCGCCCGCCACGACCGACCGCGCGCGCGCGCACGCGTCGCCGCCGGGGCCGTCGCCGGCCACTAAAACCGAAGCAAGGCAAAAGTAAAAAGGCAAAAGAGGGGAAGGCAACACGTCTGCCCTTCTTTTGCCTTTTGCCTTTTTACTTTTGCCTTCACGAAGCGCTTACCAAACCTGGCAGCGCTCTTCCTTCGGGCGAACCATCGCGTCGCCGACCTTGCACTGGAACGCCTCGGCGAATTGAGGCATGTTCGAGAGCGGCCCGTTGACGCGGAAGCGCGAGAGCGGGTGCGGGTCGGACTGCGTGATGAGGCGCGCGATTTCGGGCGTGTACTTCGCCGACCAGACCTGCGCCCAACCGAGGAAGAAACGCTGCTCCGGCGTCAGGCCGTCAATGCTCGCCGGTCGCGGCTTGCCTTCAAGGGACTTCTGGAACGCTTCGTAGGCCACGGTCAATCCGCCGAGGTCTGCGATTGATTCGCCGGAGACGAGCTTGCCCGTCATGCGCAGGCCCGGCTCGACCTCGAAGGCGTCGAACTGCTTGACGACGCATTCGGAGCGCGACTCGAAGTTCTTCAGGTCGGCGGCAGTCCACCAGTCTTTGAGGTTGCCCTCAAGGTCGAACTTCGCGCCCTGATCGTCGAAGCCGTGCGTTATCTCGTGGCCGATGACCGCGCCGATGCCGCCGTAGTTGATTGCGTCGTCGGCGTCGGGGTTGAAGAACGGCGGCTGCAATATGCCGGCGGGGAAGACGATCTCGTTCATCAGCGAGTTGTTGTAGGCGTTCACGGTAGGAGGCGTCATGCCCCACTCGGTTCGGTCTACGGGCTTGCCGATCTTGGCGAGGTCGCGCGCCTGCGCGAACTCGCTCGCGCGTATGACGTTCGCGGCGTATGAGTCGCGCGAGATGTTCAGACGCGAGTAGTCAATCCACTTGTCGGGGTAGCCGATCTTCTGTTTGAAGGCCGCGAGCTTTGCAAGCGCCGCCTTGCGCGTCGCGTCGCCCATCCAGTCGGCCTTCTCGACGCGTGCGCGGAACGCCGCGATGAGGTTGCCGATCATCGTCTGCATGCGCGCCTTCGATTCGGGCGTGAACGCGCGCGCGACGTAGACCTGTCCGAGCGCCTCGCCCAGATTCGCGTCCGCCGCCGAGGTGCAGCGACGCCACGTCGGGTACTGCTCCTTGCGGCCCGACAGAGTCTTACCGAAGAAGTTGAAGTTCTCGGTCTCGAACTTAGACGAGAGCGCGCCCGCCGCCGCGTTGACGAGGTTCCAACGCATGTAGGTCTTCCAGTCGGCCACGGGGACTTCCGTGAGCATCTTGTCGGCGGCTTGGAAGAACTCCGGGTGCGCCATGTTGATGCTCAACTGCATCGGCAGTCCGAGGCCCGCGAAGTACGCGCCCCAAGAGAAGTGCGGCGTGAGATTGTCGAGGTCTTTGGTGCTGAGCATGTGGTACTGCGTCGAGGGGTCGCGAAGCTCGACGGGGCCGCGCGAGTTCTGCGCGAGCCGCGTCTCGATTGACATCACGGTCTGCGCGTTCTTCGCCGCCTGCTCCGCCGAGTCGCCGAGGAGCTGGAACACGTTCGTCATGTGCTGGACGAAGTCGGCGCGCAGCTTCACGGACTTCTCGTCGGTCTTCGAGTAGTAGTCCTTGTTCGGCAGCGAGAGGCCGCCCTGCCCCGCAAAGCCGTTGACCATCGAGCTGTTCTTAAAGTCGGGAACGGCGCCGAAGCCGAAGAGCATCGGCAGCCCCGAGCGGTGGAAGTAGGTGATCTCGTCCTGAAGGCTCTTCAGGTCTTTGACCTTGTCAATGCGCGCGAGGTACGGCGCGAGCGGTTTTGCGCCCTCGGCCTCGCGCTTCGCTTCGTCCATGCACGTGGCGTAGAAGTCGCCGACCTTCTGCTCGTTCGTGCCGGCCTTCGCCTTCGTGTTCTTCGCGGACTCTTCGAGTATCGCGCGCAGCGTGTTGCGGTTGTTCTCGGCGAGGATGTTAAAGCTCCCCCAAGAGGAGAAGGCCGCCGGGATTTCCGTCGTCTTCAGCCAGTTGCCGTTGGCGAACTGGTAGAAGTCGTTGCAGGCCGCGGCCTCGCGATCCATGCGCGCCGTATCGAAGCCGCGCCCCTTGCCGCCGCTCTGCGCGAGCGCGGCCAGCGCCAGAAAGCACGCGAGCAAAAAAGCGCCCGCCACCCGGAAGTTTAGAAAACGCATTTTCAGTTCACTCCTTAAAATCTGGATTCTGTAATTGATGTTTGGACTCGAAGCCGGAGACGGGCCTTTCGAGTCAGTTAATACGCAAAAGCCGCCTGTCGGTTTCACACGCGCCGCTTTTACGGGAGAGTTTAGCCGACTGTACACGCGGCGCGCACAGTTTGTGACGAGCGGCTCGATTCACAGGACGAGCAGGCCGTAGCGCGGGGCAGAAACGCGACCGTCAGGGAGCGTGTTCCCACGATGCTGTTTCGATGCTGTCAGGAACACGCTCCCTGACGGTCGCGTTTCTGCCGCTGCTATCTTCCGTGCAGCTTTTTCCAAGCCTCGACGTACTGCGCCGTCTTCGGGTTCTGTTCGTTCCAGCGCGGCGCGCGCGGGTTGTCGGCGATCAGAAGCACGCCGAGCGCGACCGCGCGGACGACGCGCTCCATGTTGGCAAAGTCTATCTTCTGCCACTCGTCGCCGACGCCGTGATAGTCGGGGAACTCGAAGGTGACGCCGAGCGTGTGCGCGGGGATGCCAGCGTCCGCGAGCGACTGGTTGTCGCTGCGACCGAAGTACGCGTCCGAGTTCTTCGGGTGCTTGTAAACTTCGACGCCGACGGCCTCGCCCGCGCGCCTGAGCGTCGCGCCCACTTCGGAGAAGTCGAAGCCCGTCACGGCAGCGCGCGCGACCTGCGGCCCCTCGCTGTCGTCCGTGCGCCCGACCTGCTCCATGTTCACCTGCGCGACCGTTCGCGCGAGCGGCACTACGGGGTGGCGACCGTAGAAGCGCGAGCCGACCAGACCCAGTTCCTCGCCGAAGAAGGTGATGAAGAGGATGCTCCGCTTCGGTCGCGGATTGAGTTTTGCCAATGCCTGCGCGATCTCGACGACGCCAACGGTGCCCGACCCGTCGTCGTTCGCGCCGTTGTAGATGCGGTCGCCCGTCTCGCCTTCGGGCTTCATGCCGACGTGGTCGTAGTGCCCTGAGACGATGACGTATGTATCCTTCAAGACGGGATCGGAGCCGCGCAGGATGCCCGCGACGTTGCGAAACTTCATCGTGCCCGCCTCCGGCGGCAGAGAGCGCATGCGCCTCGACGAAGCGGCAATCTCTTCCCAACTCGCCGTCTGGAAGTAGCCATCGTCGCCCGCAGGCTCAAGTCCAACGCGACGAAACTGCGCGGCGATGTACTCAGCCGCGATGTCTAGTCCGCGCGAAGGCGTCTTACGCCCTTCGAGCAAATCGGACGAGAGAAAGGCGAGATGCCCGCGCATGTCGTCCGCCGTTATTCGTTCGAGCGCAGCGCGCCAACGCGCGGGCACGACCGCCTTCGTCTTGGCCTTCGGCGCGACGCCTTTTCGCCCGCGCGCCGTGGGCGTCTGCGCGGGCAAGCGCCGACGCTGCGCGAGCGCGGGCACAAGGCCGAGCGACGAGAGACAGAGGGCGACGGCGAGCGCGCCGCACACGAGGCGGCGAGGGTAAAGAGTCGCAGATGACATCCGATTGCCTACTCTCACTATTTTTATTTCGGCCTACTCGACCTTAACGCCGCGCCAGAAGGCTACGTGGTCTTTAATCTCTTTCGCAGCATCCTTCGGCTGCGCGTAGAACCACGCCGCGTCTTTGTTCACCTCGCCGACGACGACCACATCGTAATAACTCGCAGTCCCCTTCCAAGGGCAGACCGTTCGCGTCTCGCTCTCGCGAAACAACTCGCGCCTTATCGAGTCCGGCGGGAAGTAGTGGTTGCCCTCGACGACCACCGTGTCGTCGCTCTCCGCCAGCACCACCCCGCGCCATGTCGCTCTCATCTCAACATCTCCCCGCTTCTTCACTGCTGCTTACGGCAGTGGGCGATTCTGGATTGCCGCCTCCGGGAACAGCCAGAAAACGGCAAGCACCGATAAGACAATCACAACGTAAGCAACTAATCCTAACCCCAGACTGCCGAGTCTACACTTAAAGAGTTTCCACTTACCGAGCCTGTACCAAACGCCTTCGGGCACGGCCTCACCGTGGCCGATTTTAGACAACCAGTCGCCGGGGATGTAAGCACGTCCCACCGCCCTTTTGAAAGCCGCCAGTTCGCCCTCATCAAGCTTCCTCCCCGCCATCCGCAGGCTGACGAGCACGTCGCCGAGCCAGCCGTATTTTTTGTGTAACGCACTAAAATTTACGGCGACGAACATCAGGTAGATGGCGCAGGCCAGCAACCTCGGCCACCCGCTCAACTTTTCCGGCGCGGTCAGGAGCAACCCAACCACCACTCCGCTGAAGCCGACGAAAGTGTTCCAGAGATTCTGGATACTGCTGTTGAGTTGGAACGCGGCCTCCGAGAGCGGCGGGACGTTCGTATCATTCAGCCTCGTGCCCTCCCGTGTCGGCTCATGTACGGTTATTGGCGCGTATGTTGGCGGCTGCCCTGGCGGTCGCGGCCTTGTGGGGTTGTCAGAGGGCGCGCGCGTCGTCCGAGAATCTTCTACCGGCTCTAGTGGGATGCGGTCGTCTTCGTGAGACATACATTTATCTCCGTTCGGCCAGCAACGCGCGTCGCTGTCACCCACGCGTCAACTGCCTGTACTTGATGCGGTGCGGCTGCGCTGCGGCGTCGCCGAGGCGTGCGCGCTTGTCCTCTTCGTAGTCGGAGAAGTTGCCCTCGAACCAGACGACGCGGCTGTCGCCCTCGAAGGCGAGTATGTGCGTGGCGACGCGGTCAAGGAACCAACGGTCGTGGCTGATGACGACGGCGCATCCGGCGAAGTTCTCAAGCGCTTCTTCCAAAGCGCGCATCGTGTTCACGTCCAGATCGTTCGTCGGCTCGTCTAAGAGAAGCACGTTCGCGCCTTCCTTGAGCATCTTCGCGAGGTGCACGCGGTTGCGCTCGCCGCCTGAGAGCGCGCCCGTCTTCTTCTGCTGGTCGGAGCCTGAGAAGTTGAAGCGACCGACGTATGCGCGCGAGTTGACTTCGCGCGGGCCGAGCTTGATCGTGTCCAGCCCGCCTGAGATTTCCTCCCAGATGGATTTGTCCGAGTCGAGCGTGCGGCTCTGGTCAACGTAGCCGAGCTGCACGGTCTCGCCGACGCGTATACTCCCTGCGTCGGGCTGCTCTTCGCCCGTGACCATTCGGAAGAGAGTGGTTTTCCCCGCGCCGTTAGGGCCGATGACGCCGACGATGCCGCCGCGCGGGAGGCTAAACGTCATGCCCTCGACGAGAAGGCGGTCGCCGTAAGCCTTCGCGACGCCGTCCGCTTCGATAACTACCTGTCCGAGTCGTGGGCCGGGCGGGATGTAAATCTCAAGCTCGCGAGTCCGCTGCTCGTTCTGCTGATTGAGCAGAGCCTCGTAGGAGTTGATGCGCGCCTTGCCCTTCGCGCGCCGCGCCTTCGGGGCCATGCGAATCCACTCAAGCTCTCTTTCAAGAGTCTTCTGCCGCTCGCTCTCCTGCTTCTCCTCGCGGCGCAGACGCTCCTGCTTCTGTTCGAGCCACGAAGAATAGTTTCCCTTCCAG
>DASQLL010000168.1:0-2934 GCA_035630035.1 Pyrinomonadaceae bacterium
CGCGGCGTGCGCCTTCGACATCTCGCGGGGCGATTCGCCCTCGACGATGACCTCGACGCGCTCGGCGTCCGGGCGAAACGCTCGAACGACGACGCCGTGCTGCGTGTGGTGCGCGCCGAGGATGGCGTGCGGGTCGGGCGATTGAAGCGCGAGCAGTCGTTCAAGGTCGGCGCGGCGGACGGTCGGGAAAGAGGAAATGCCGCCGCCCCTCTTCGCCGACGCGCCTGATTTTTCTGACATCGCTTGCGCCTCCTCTTTGCTGTGAATCAACGCCGGATGACCACGCAGTAGTCGTCCGTTGCGGCTTCTATCTTCGTTTAGGAAAGGCTTGCCCAAAGCTACCATGATTCAGGCGAGAGTCAAATAGTCTAATGTATAACTCTATTTTCAGCTTGCGGAGCAAGCGTTAGAGTAAAGCCCAGCGTGGAGTGCAGCGGAACGCTGGGTCAGCGTATCATTTCAACATCCAAGCCCGCGTGAGCGGGCGTCAGCCCTTTTGACGAACATTCCATACCAATGCAAAGCTCAACCATCTGTCGCCCACTCCGTGGGCTTGATCTTTTTTAACCTGCATACCCAGCGTTGCGGCCTTCGGCCTTCACGTTGGGCTTTATTCTTGCCGCCTGCTTCGCAGGCTCTAAAATCGGTAAGAAGGGAATCACGCATTAGGTTCAAATAAAAAAAGCGGAGGCGTCGTCGCCCCCGCTTCATTCGATACGATTGTTTTGAAGTTTAACGCACGCTGTCTTTTTGGATGCTCTTGAGCTTGATGTCGAGTTGGCCCATGGAGTGCGACAGGCGGGCCTTGATGGGGACGTGGCGCTCGTCGCTCGTTACCCAGATGGACATCTTGCCCTTGCCTTCCTCGATGGGGCGTCCCGGCCCGAACAGTTCAACGTCAACGCGAACGACGGAGACTTTTCCGAGCACGCTCTTCATCTGCTTCTTCTCCGCGAAGACTTGCGCCGGAACCTGAAAGACGCGGCCCGAATCGCTGATGGCGACGTTGAACGTCTGACCGGGCGTGAGCGCCTGCGTGCGTAGGAAGTAGATGGCGGAGACGATGTCCTGCGTCGGCCCTTCGAGTGCGGCGACAACGACGCGCGGCGGCTGCTGCGCGTTGTTCGGGTCGCTCTCGGTGTACTCGACTTTCTTTGCGTTCTGATCGAAGACGGCTTCGCTCTTTCGTACACGCTTGCCCTGCTCGTCGGTCTTGCTCGTCCGAAGCGCATAGAACTCGTTCGGCTCGACCTGCGACTCGGCGGTGAAGTGGAAGTTCACGCCGAACAGCTTGCTGAAAAATCCTTTGGATGTGACTTCGGTCGTGAGAAGGATCGGCTGCGGCGCGCTCGCCGTCTGGCCGTCTCCCTTGCCCTGCACCGTTTCGACAGACGCGGGCGCGCGGTAGGCCGTGAACTTCAGCTCGGCGATGGTGATTCCGCGCAGAAGCATCTTCGAGAACTCGCCTTCGTATACGAGCTGCTCGGAAGGCGCGAAAGGCATGGGCGCTGGAGCGCGCGGCGGTGTACGCTCTTTGGGCGCGTCGTTCGCGATTGCGATTGAAGAGAGTACAACCGCGAGAAAGATTAACGCCGCGGATTTCCAGAAGTTACGAGGAGACATCGCTAAAACCCTTCTTTTTCGATGAATGTTCCGGTCAGACGGTCAGAACAGCCTTCAAAGCAAGCACGCCCCATGCCACGAGAAGACCGAGCGCCGCGCGATACTCCCTGTAACGAAGATAAAGACTCGGATCGAACTTTTCCGCAACCGCGTCAGCCGGCCTGTATGGTGTCAGTCTGGGGAGGATGAGCGGGACGGCCTTCGCGTATCGGACGTAATCGTCGCCGAAAAGCTCAGCGAGTGTCAAAGCTTCGACGCGCATCACGGGTAGATAGATGCCAAGAAAGAGTGACGCGAAAAGTCCGCCGAGCAAGACGAAGAGCCACACGCCCGAAGCCGCCGCGACCGTGAATCCGAGGCCGAGTATGAAGCTTCCGAGGTAGAGTGGATTTCGCGTGTATGCATACGGCCCGGAGACCGCGAGCCGCGAGTTCTTTCGTATGTGCCCCGAAGCCCAAGCGCGTATCGCGAGACCCGCGAGCGCGACCGCACCACCGACCGCGAGCGTCAAAGGACGTGGCCTTGCGAGCAACAGGAACGCGCCCGCGACGACGAAGCCGAGCGGGACGCGCCAGCGCTGCACCCAAGTCCCGCCCCTACGCGCCACCCGCACTCACCTCGACTGTCTCCGAAAACGCGCCCGCGCGCCGCAGCCTCTCGCCGACGGCCTCGACAACTCTCTCGACGCTGATGTCCATGCAAATCCACACGGAGCAAGAGCGCCTGTGACAATCCACGCGACAGCCTATATCAGTCCGCTCGACGCAGATGTCGTCCTCGCGGGGCGAGCCGTTGCGCCACCACTCGGTCGGCCCGAACAGACCGACGACGGGAGCGCCCGCCGCGACTGCAAGATGCGTCGGCCCTGTGTCGCCTCCGACGTACACGCTCGCGCGCCGCGCTAGGGCGAAGAAGCCCTTGAGCGATGGGCCGGCAATCGTTGCCGCGCCCGTGCGGCTCGAAGCCGCGACGCGCTCTGCCAACTCGCGCTCGCCCGGCCCGTATGTGACGACCGAGCTAAGGCCGAAGTTGAAACGGAGCGCGTCGGCAAGCGCGCCGAAGCGTTCGGCGTCCCAGAGCTTCGTCGGCCAGCCGCCGCCCGGATTCAGGATCGCGAAGTTGCCCCCGGCCTCCGCGGCCGCGCGCTCGGCCTCGCGCCGGTGTTCGTCGCGCGTGCCGATGGGGAACTCGAAGTCGTCGGCCCGGTCGGGCACGTCGATGCCGAGCGCGCCCGCGGCGAGCGCGAGGTTCTTGCGTATGACGTTGGCGCGCGGCGGGACGTTAACAGTGTTCGTGATCAGGAATCGGCTG
>DASQLL010000169.1:0-11520 GCA_035630035.1 Pyrinomonadaceae bacterium
GGCGTCGAAGCGGATGCCTGCGGCCTTGACCTGCACGCCCATGCGGAACTCCGAGAGCGACTCGGTGCCGAGCGGCGCGGCTGCCCCGCGCGTGTTTGCGCGCCCGTTCACTTCCGCCGCGATGTTCACGGATTTGTTGACGCGGAATATGCCCGCCAGTCCGTAGAGCAGCATGTCGTTCTGCGTGAAAGCTTGCGTGGGCGCGGTGTAGATGCCGAGGCCGAGATTGCCGAACGTGTTGATGCGCCCGTCGCGCCCGAATTTTTTGCCGACGAGTATCATGCCGAAGGCGTTCGTCTGGTTAACGCCGATGCCGCGCGTCTCGTTCGAGTTCGGAAGCTCCACCCCGAACTTGAATCCAAGGGAGGGGCCGCGCCGCGTCTCGTTGCGTACCTTAACTTTAGTCGAGAGGCGGAAGTCGCCCGTGTCGTTCGTCGAGTTTGCGCCGGGCGCGATGCCGAGGGCGATTGCCCCCGCGCCGCGCGTGTTGATGCTCAGGAAGTTCTGCGCCACGCCTTCGACCGAGAATTCGACGTTGGGCGAAAGCCCCACGTGAAAGCCTATGACGCCGATGCGCGTAAGATCGCCCGTCAACCCCGAAGCCGGGAACTGCGCGTTCTGCATGAAGTCAATGCCCGCCTGAATCCGCAGCGCTCCGGGCTGAAGCACGTCCACGTCCTCTGTTATCAAAGGCCGCTGCTGCGCGCGCGCGGCGAGACCGAAGCTCAGCGTGAGCGCGAGTGCGAAGACGGCGCGTGCGATTGTTCGGCTGTGAGTTTGCATCAGGCGGATTGTAATGTCGCTTCAACCAAAGGTCAACAAATCAGAAACGCGACCGTAAGGGAGCGTGTCATGCGGCGCTTCATGTGTCATGCAGCACTTCAAAGGACACGCTCCCTTACGGTCGCGTTTCTGATTTGAACTGTTCTCCAAACGGTTTTGGTATAAAAATGGAAGAAACTTTCCCGTCCTAACGTCCAAGTGGTCGAAAGCGCGGACGGAGGAAAGAATGGAGAGCGGCGTCTTGATGGGTGAGAGCAGGATGAGCGAGTCGGTCATCGAAGCCTGCAAGCTGGGCGACCGCGACGCCTTTCGACAGCTCTTCGAGCGGCACAAAGACCGCGTCTATTCCGTCGCGCTCTACTTCTTCGGCGGCGACGAAGCGACCGCCGGAGACGTTACGCAGCAGGTCTTTCTAAAACTCTTCACGCGCATCGGCCAGTTCCACGGCGAGTCGGAGTTCACGACGTGGCTCTACCGCCTGACGACGAACGCATGCGTGGACGAGCAGCGCAAACGTAGACGCTTTCTACAATTCGGCGAGGGCGTGGAAGTGAGAGAGCCGCGCGGGACATTTACGAACGAAGACAGGCTCGTGAAGGCGGAGGTCGCGGAGTCTGTGAAGCACGCCGTCGCCGCGCTCAAGCCGAAGCTGCGCGTCGTCATGCTGCTAAAATATTTCGAGGAGATGAGCTACGAAGAGATCGCCGCCGTCCTCGGTCTGTCGAAGGGCACGGTGGCGTCGCGCCTCAATCGAGGCCACAAGATTCTTGCACGCAAGCTCGCCCCACTGCGCGGCGCGCTGGTTCGGGCTGAACAGGAAGGATGATGTTCACAAAGCATTACAAAAAACAGCTCTCGGCCTACGCGCACGGCGAGCTTTCGCAGCACGAGTCGGCGTTGGTCGCGTCGCACCTCCGCTCCTGCGCGTCGTGCCACGCGGAGTTTGAAGAGATACGCTTCGGCGTCCGTCTCGCCGAATGCCTCCCGTCCGTCTCCGCGCCCGAAAAACTCTGGGAAGGCATCGAGTCCGCGATGGCGAGCGAAGAGTTCCGCGCCGGACAGCGCAACTCTCAAGCACGCACGCGCGAGTCTGCCGCACGCACGCGCGAGACCGCGCGCCTGCCCGCGCCTCGACTCTCCGGCGGCGGGCTGCTTCCCTTCTTCGCCGGTCGTCGCGCATACGCATACGCGTTCGCCGTCGCGTGCGTCGCGCTCGTCGCGGGCGGCACGTGGTTTTACGTCCGCTCGACTCGCCCCACTTGGGACGTGGCGCGTATAGAGGGCGCACCGCGCATTGACTCAGACAGCATCGGCGAGCGCGGGCGGCTCGGCGTCGGCGAATGGCTTGAGACGGACGCAAACTCGCGCGCCGAGATTGCCGTGGCGAACATCGGCGAGGTCGAGGTCGAGCCGAACACGCGCGTGCGTCTGGTGACGACGCGCATGACCGAGCATCGCCTTGAGCTTGCGCGCGGAACGCTGCACGCGCGAATCTTCGCGCCGCCGCGCCTCTTCTTCGTCAACACGCCTTCGGCGGTCGCGGCGGATTTGGGCTGCGCTTACACGCTCGAAGTTGACGACGAGGGACGAAGCCTTCTGCACGTCACGTCCGGCTACGTCGCGCTCGAAGCGGGCGAGCGCGAGTCAATCGTCCCCGCGGGCGCGGCCTGCCTGACGAAACCCGGCACGGGGCCGGGCACGCCCTTCTTCGAGGACGCCTCCGAAGAGTTCGTCGAGATGCTCTCGAAACTCGATTTCGAGAACGACCACACCGTGCTCGACCCGCTGCTCGCGTCGGCGCGTCCGCGCGACACGCTCACGCTCTGGCATCTTCTCTCGCGCGTCGGCGGAGACGAGCGCGCACGCGTCTACGCGCGACTCGCCGCGCTCACGCCGCCGCCCGAAGGCGTCACGCGCGATGGCGTGTTGCGGCTCGACCGCGCGATGCTCGACGCGTGGAAGGATCAGCTCGAATACGCGTGGCTCAGTGAAAGCATTCCCGCCGTTCGGCGCGTGTGGCGAAAACTGTGGAAGTGAGCGGCGTCGTCAAAAACGGCGGGCCGCCCGCGAGGTGAGTTGATGAATAAAATGACAAACATACTGGCTCTGTGCGCGCTGCTGCTCCTGACGTTCAACTGCGGCGCGAGTCCGGGACCATTAAAGCTCGCCGGTCAGTCGAACTCAGACCGTCCGCTTTTGAAGGCGACCGCCGCGCTCGCCGTCGGCGAACAGCCGGGTGCGTTGGAGTTGGGCGACGTGGACGGCGACGGTATTCTCGATCTCATCGTAGGCTTCGAGAATGGTAACGGCTTCGTCGTCATGCTCGGCGACGGTCGCGGCGGTTTTAAGGCCGCTCCCGGCTCGCCTTTCGACGCGGGGATGCCTGTGCAGCGCGTAGCCGTCGGCGACGTTAACAACGACCGCATACTCGATGTCGCCGTGACCAACCACGATTCCCTGACCGTCTCGGTCTTGCTCGGAAAGCGCGGCGGCGGTTTCGCGCACGCGCCCGGCTCGCCCTTCGCCGCGCTCAAGTCCGGCAAGCCGCACAACCACGGACTCTCGTTCGCGGACTTTAACGGCGACGGCCACCTCGACATCACCACCTCGAACAATAACGACAACAGCGTCTCGGTCTTGCTCGGCGACGGGCGCGGCGGCTTCAACGCTTCGACCGGCTCGCCCTTCCCCGTAGGCCGCGCGCCGTACCCGCACGCATACGGCGATTTCAACCGCGACCGTAATCTCGACATCGTCGCGCCGAACATCAACGGCGAGAACCTGTCCATCCTGCTCGGCGACGGAAGAGGTCGCTTGACGCCCGCGCCCGCCTCGCCCATGCGTGTGGCGAGCCGCCCCTTCTACGCAGCGGTCGGCGACTTCAACGCTGACGGCAACCCGGACATCGCGACCTCGCACGACGACATAACGCTTCTGACGATTCTCCTCGGCGACGGGCGCGGCGGCTTCTCGCCAGCCCCCGGCTCGCCGCTCGACCTCGGCCAGAGCGCATACAGGATCGCCGCCGCCGACATGGATGGCGATAAGAACGCCGACCTCGTCGTAAGCGGCGCCGCGTCGGGCGGCGGAGTGTCCGTCCTGCTCGGCGACGGCAGAGGCAGTTTCAGGCACGCCGCAGGCTCGCCCTTCGCTACGGGCCGGGGCGCGTACAGCATCGCCGTCGGCGACCTGAACCGCGACGGTAAAACGGACATCGTCACCGCGAACAGCGAGAGCGGCAACCTAAGCGTGCTTCTACATCAATGAAGAAGTAAGGAGACATCTATGTCTGCACAGGAGTTTCGATTCTTCAACCGGCGGATTTTCCTTCGTCACGCGGGCGCAGTCCTTGTCGGTCTCCCCGTCTTGAGTCTCAGCGCTTTCGCCGGCGGTTGCAGTAGAGACCGCCGCGCGCTCGCGCTTGCTTCCACTTCGGAAACTGAGCCGAAAGAACTTTCTTGGCAGACGGTGTTGGTGTCGAAGGACGAGCCGGGCACGCCGCTCGTCGTCACGGGTCGAATCTTCGCGCCCGACGGCAAGACGCCCGTCGAGGGCATCACGCTCCACGTCTACCACACGGACGCGCGCGGTCTTTACTCCGAAGAGGACGGCAAAGGCGGGCCGCCGAACCCGCGTCTGAAAGGCTGGATGCAGACCGACCGCGAGGGCCGCTACGAGTTCAGAACAATACGCCCCGCGTCCTATCCCAACTCGCGCAACCCGCAACACATACACGCGAAGGTCTACGGCGCGGGACACGCCGAGCGCTGGATTCCCGAATACTGGTTCGCGGACGACCCGCTCGTCACCGACGATATGCGCGCGAAGCACAGCGGTGAAGGCGCGTTCACGCCGATCATGTCCGCCACGCGCGGCGACGACGGCGTGCTACGTTGCGTGCGCGACATCAAGCTCTGACGCGCGCCTATAGTTTTTCCGATTGACGAACGATCACGAAGCCTCTCAAGAAGAGGCTCAGGAGAAGTGCGCCCTTATGAAACGACATAGAATAATTCTCTTCCTGCTCATCGCCCTATCCTTCGGCGTGCAGGCTTCGGCTCATCCGGCGACAGGCATCGTCGTTGACAGGCAGGGGCGCGTCTACTTCAGCGACCTCGAAACCGTGTGGAGGCTCGACGCCGGAGGGAGGCTCACGGTCTTCCGCGCGAGCGAGGGCGGCAGGCACGTTCACGAGCTGACGATTGACGACGAAGATAACGTCTACGGCGGGGACATCTCTTACGCGCCCGCGACGAAGAAGTGGATAAGCGCCGTCTGGCGCATGAGTCCCGCCGGACAGATGGTGTGGCTCGTCACGCCCACCGAGAATGACCAGCGCGACTTCTCAATCCACAGCGACCGCGCGGGCAGCACCTACTTCATCGAGCAGAACAACCATACGAAGCGCAAGACGCTCCTGCTGAAGAGAACGGCGAGCGGCGAGGTCTCGACCTTCGCGGGCGGAGCTTACGGCCACGCCGACGGGCGCGGCACGGAGGCGAAGTTCGGAAGCATAGGCGGCATAACTTTCGCGCGCGACGGCGCGATCTACCTGACCGACAGCACGTCTCTTCGGCGCGTCTCGCCCGACGGCACTGTGAGGACAATCGCGACGAATCTGAACGTGCCGGGCAAGGACGACTCGAAGCTGTCGGGCGGGCTTTCTGCGTCACTGATGGGATTGACGGTTGACGCGAGCGAGAACGTATTCATAGCCGACCATGGCAACCGTCGCGTTCTGAAGATAACACCCGACGGGAAGTCCGCGAGAGTCCTGCGCGCTGAGCCGCCGTGGTCGCCTACCGGAGTCGCCGCCGCGCCCGACGGCAGTGTCCTCGTCCTCGAAACCAGCTTCACGCTCCCCAACATTTTCAGCGGCCCGCGCGTCCGCCGACTCATGCCCGACGGGACGGTCAAGACAATCGCGACGGTCGGCGCGAAGGAGAAGACTGCTTCGCGTATGACGACCCGGCAGAGCGCCGCGTCCGGTGCTTCGGATAATGAGACGACCGATGCCGGCGAGACCGCCGACGCATACGAAAAGAACGTGGCGAAGGTCGAGCGCGGCGTCGCCGTCTATTTCGGACTCGGCTTTCTCGCCATCGTGGCGGTCGCCGGTCTCAGCTCGTTCGTGCGGAGGTGAAAGATGAAAAAGTTTCTCAAGTTAACTGTAGTCGCTTTGTCGCTCGTCTTCGCGGCAGTCCAGTTCGTCAGGCCCGCGCGCGTGAACCCGCCCGTCGTCGCGGGCCATTCGTTCGAGGAGAGCGTCGCGCTGACGCCGCAAGTCTCGGAGGTCTTGAACCGCTCGTGTATGGATTGCCACTCGAACCGCACGGATTGGCCGTGGTACTCGAACGTCGCGCCCGTCTCTTGGTTCGTCATTGACCACGTCAACCACGGTCGCAGCCATCTGAACTTCTCTGAGTGGGCGAGCTACGACCGCGAAGAGGCCGGGCAGCTCTTGGACGCGATCTGCGCGTTCTCCAAAGGCGGTCGGATGCCGCTCGACTCTTACACTTTGATTCATCGCAGCGCGCGGCTCTCGCCCGCCGACGTGAAGACGCTCTGCGATTGGTCGCAGGGCGAACAGAGAAGGCTGGCTCTCGCGCGATGAGCTACACACATCAGCGCACGGACGCTCGAACGATGAGAAAACCGACTCGAAAGGCGCTCGCATTGAGACTCGCCCTCGTCGCTATCGTCGCCTGTCTCGCAGGCTCGCTCGCCGGAACGCTCTTCGTCTTCGCCGGCGGCGAGCCGTTCAGCTTCGCAGACCTTCTTGGCTTCGCGTCGCTCTCATTCGTCGCGGCGCTTCTGCTCTGCGCGATTCTATACGCGCCCGCGCTCGCCCTGCTCAGGCATAGGCTCAAGGGGCGCACGCCGACGCTGCTCTTTCTCAGCGCGCCGTTGCTGCTCAACGTGCCGCTGTTTCTGTTGTTGCTTGCCGCCGCGCGAAGTGGAGGGTTTTTCTCCGGCGCGGGCGAGGTTGCCGTCTTCGCCGTTGCCTTCGCGACGACGGGCGCGCTGTTCGGGCTTGGGTTCGTCTGGAGCTTCCGACGCGCAAGAGCATCGCACGCCTAAACGGACGGCGCTGGAGGTGTCGAGTTATGAGGATGCAGCATGTTTCCGCGGCCTTCGTCGCGGTCACACTCGCCATGTGCCTGACCGCATGTCAACGCTTCAAACAGGACGCGCGGCACGGCACCGTCTAAGCGCGGCAACCTTCGGCCCCACACGCGCGCTTCGCACGTTCGAGCGCACGCGGCCTCGACCACAACCCGCCTGTGCTACCATTGCATGCGAGAACCCCGTTATTAGATTTCAGACTTTCGTTCCCGGCGCTCTGCGCGGGTCGTAATGCCGGCCATGACACTGAAACCCATGCTTCTCGGCGGCGCGTGGCGCACGACCGCGCAGACGCGCGAGGTTCGCTCGCCCTTCGACGGCGAGCTAATCGCGCACTTCTCCGTCGCCTCGCAAACGGAGGTCGAGGAGGCGTGTGACGCGGCCACGCGCGCCGCCGCCGAGATGCGCGAATTGCCGCGCCACCGTCTGGCCGAATCGCTCCGGCTCATCGCGGACGGCATACGCGCGCGCACCGAAGAGCTTGCGCGAACCATCGCGCTCGAAGCGGGCAAGCCGATCAAGACCGCGCGCGTCGAGGTCGAGCGCGCCGTGATGACCTTCACGCACGCTTCGGAAGAGGCGCGGCGTTTCGCGGGCGAGGTCGTGCCGCTAGACGGTCAGGCGACGGGCGCGGGCCGCGTCGGTTGGACGGAGCGCGTGCCGCGCGGCGTCGTCTTCGGCATCACGCCCTTCAACTTCCCACTCAACCTCGTCGCACACAAGGTCGCGCCCGCGCTCGCATCTCGAAATTCAATCATCGTCAAGCCAAGCCCGCGCACGCCGCTCACGGCGCTTCTGCTCGGCGAAGTATTCCTCGAAGCGGGGCTTCCCAACTCAGCTTTGCAAGTCGTACCGATGGAGGTCGAGACGATTGACACGGTGCTGGGCGATGAGCGCGTCGCGATGATCTCTTTCACGGGGAGCGCGGAGGTCGGCTGGCTCTTGCGAGGGCGCGCGGCGCGCAAGTACGTCGCGCTTGAGCTTGGCGGCAACGCGCCCGTCATCGTTGACGAGGACGCCGACGTGGATTACGCGGTCGAGCGAACCGCGCTCGCAGCCTTCGCATACGCGGGGCAGGTCTGCATCTCGGCGCAGCGCGTGTTGGTGCATGAAAGCGTCGCCGAAGGCTTCACGGAAAAGTTCGTCGAGCGGGCTACGCGGCTGCGCGCGGGCGACCCGCTCGACGAGGCGACGGAGCTTTCAAACATGATTGACGAAGCGGCGGCGCGACGTGCCGAGGCTTGGGTAGGCGAGGCTGTCGCCGCGGGCGCGCGTCTTCTGTGCGGCGGGCGGCGCGAAGGCTCTCTGCTCGAAGCGACCGTGCTGACGGACGTTCACAGCGAGATGCGCGTCTGCTCCGAAGAAGTTTTCGCGCCCGTCGCGACCTTGCAGACCTTCGCGGACTTCGACGCCGCGCTCGACGAGGCGAACAACACGCGCTACGGTTTGCAGGCGGGCGTCTTCACGCGCGACATGAGCCGCGTGATGCGCGCGTTCCGGCGACTTGAGTTCGGCGGCGTCATCGTCAACGACTCGCCGGCCTTCCGCGTGGACAACATGCCTTACGGCGGCGTCAAGCTATCGGGCGCGGGGCGCGAGGGCGTCCGCTACGCGATGGAGGAGATGACCGAGCCGCGCCTCATCGTGATTAACCCCCAACACTGAAAGCGCAAGAAGAATTAACATGGATGGACAGGATAAGCAGGATGAAGGCAACCGCTTTTACTATCCTGCATATCCTGTCCATCCATGTTAATTTTCCTTCCCGAAGCGACGTACCCCGCGAGGCTTCCGCTCGCGGTACTGATTCACGACTCATGCCCCAGATTAGTCAAACACACTGGCGCGTGTTCTGCGCGATTGACTTGCCCGGAGAGGTGAAGTCGCGCGTCGCCGCTCACATCGCGAGCCTCCGCGCGCGATTTCCGAAAGTACGCGCGTCTTGGGAGAGGCCGGAGAAGCTTCACCTCACTTTGAAATTTTTAGGCGATGTTGAGATTTCGCGCGTCGAAGAATTCTCGCGCGCTGCCGAAGGCGCGGCGTCGTCCTTCGAGCCGTTCAAGCTGGCAGTCGCGGAGGCTGGTGCGTTTCCACCGCACGGCTCGCCGCGCGTCCTCTGGCTAGGCATCGAAGACGCCGCGGGAAGACTCTCCGGCCTGCAACGCTCGCTCGAAGACGTGTGCCACGTCGCGGGGTTCGAGCGCGAGGGGCGACCCTTCAAGCCTCATCTGACGGTCGCGCGCATTCGCACACCGCACGGCGCGCGCGAGCTTGCCGACGCGCATCGCGAGACTTCATTCGAGCCACAGACTTTTATAGTCTCCGAACTCGTCATCATTCGCAGCGAGATGGGGCCGGGCGGCTCGCGTTACACGCCCGTCTCGCGTCATCCTTTTTTGAGAATGTGAGGGCATGGTTAAGCCAGCCACTGGACGCGAAGCAGAAACGCGAGCGTGAGCGAGCGTGTCTCTACCTCGGAGACACGCTCGCATTTCTGTTTGAGTATTAGCTATTCGGCAACTGGCGCGGGCGACCCGGCGGCAACTGCTCGGCGTCGGACTTACGCTTCTCGCTCGTCTCGGAGAGCATCTCTTTGATGGCTCCGATGCTGGAGAGCATCGCGGACGTTTCGACCGGCATGAAGACGACCTTCGAGTTCTGGCCGCGCGACATCTCCTTGAGGCTCTCGATGTAGCGCTGCGTGATGAGGTACTGCGCGGGGTTGCCGTGGTCTTCCATTACGCGCGCGACCTGCGCGATGGCCTCGGCCTCGGCCTCCGCGTTGCGAAGCCGCGCCTGCGCCGCGCCCTCGGCTTGGAGGATGGCCGACTGCTTCTCGCCCTCGGCGCGAGTCACGGCGGCCTGCTTCTCGCCCTCGGCGCGCGTGATGGCGGCCTGCTTGTCGCCCTCGGCCTGTAGGACGAGCGCGCGGCGGTTGCGCTCAGCCGTCATCTGCTTCTCCATCGTGAGCCGCACGTCCTCGGGCGGGGTGATGTTCTTCACGTCCACGCGCGTCACCTTCACGCCCCACTTGTCCGTCGCCTCGTCGAGGATGATGCGCAGCTTCGAGTTGATCTGGTCGCGCGAGGAGAGCGTGTGATCCAAGTCCATGTCGCCCATCACGGCGCGCATGCCGGTGATGGTGAGCTGGACGAGGCTGCCCACCAGGTCGGCGACCTCGTAGACGGCCCTCGTCGGGTCGGTTATCTGCCAGTAGACGACCGAGTCAACGTGTATGGTCACGTTGTCGCGCGTAATCACCGGCTGCGGCGGCATGTCTATGTACTGCTCGCGCAGGTCTATCGAAGTAAGGCCGGGGCGCACGTTCGTCCAGTAGACGCCGCGCGGCTTGTCGAGGAAAGGGATTAGAACGTTAAGCCCACTCGCGGCGATGCGGCTGAACCGGCCCAGCCGCTCGACGAGTAGGACGGTTGATTGCGGCACGATCTTGATCGTCTTGGCGGCGACGATGAGCGCGGCCAACGCGATGAACACGAAAAAAATCAGGACACCGAATTCCATAAGACCTCCGTCGGCTTTTCAATCTCTAACCTTACGACATTAGGACAACGGAAAAACATTATCCACGAAACCGCACGAAGCGACACGAAACGAAAACCACGAGTTTTCTGTTTTTGGCTGACGTTTCGTGTGGTTTCGTTGATAAGCTTTTTGCCCGCGTCCTAATCTTATAACGATTGATTTAGGACGGCGAGACTATAACTGATTCGCGCTCGCGTTAGGAAAATTTTTCTTGCGGCGGCTGCCAACCGCCGAGCGCCGCTTCGACGACGAGCGCGGCGGCGAGAACTTGTTTCTCTTCGCGAGGCCGCCCGACTATCTGAACGCCGACGGGCAACCCCGCGCGCGTCCGCCCCGCGGGAACGCACACCGCGGGCAGGTCGAAGACGTTGAACGCCTGCGCGTAGCTGAACGCGCGGAACGTGCTGAGCGACTGGCCGCCGAACTCTACGCGCCGCGCCTCTTCGTGCCTGAACGCGGGGACTGCGCCGACGGGCGCGACGAGCAGCGGCCTCGTCTCCATCCAGCTCAAAAGCTCCGCGCGCACGCGGTCGCGCTCGGCCCACGCCTCCGACTCCGCCTCGCGCCGCGCGACGGGCGCATCAACCGCGCGTCCGAGCAGACTCCGCGCGACTGGCCCCGCTTCGCTCTCGCGCCCCGCATAGACCGAGCGGACGAATTCGTCCGTCGCGCCCGCGAAGAGCGACAGCCAGAGCTTCGTCGCCAGTTCAACACCGGGAGGCTGCGACTCTTCGACTCGCAGCCCAGCCGTACGCAAGACGGAGGCTGCGCGCTCCACTGCTTCCCTCGTCTCCGCCGTGACGGGCGTTGCGCCGTCGTCCGCGTACCACGCCGCGCGCGTTCCCGCGAGTTTATCGTTCGCGCCGTCGAGCGATAGCTCCAATTCAGACTCTTCAAGCTCGAACGCATCGCCCGTCAGCACGCGAAACATAAGCCAGAGATCGGCGACTGTCCGCGCGAGCGGGCCGAGGCTCGCGCCGCGCGCGAATGCGCCGATCATGACGGGAAAGTGCCCGTCGCCCGAAACGCGCCCAACAGTCGGCTTCAGACCAGCGACGCCGCAGAAGT
>DASQLL010000170.1:0-7622 GCA_035630035.1 Pyrinomonadaceae bacterium
TGTGCTTCCGGCGTACCCATGTACGGCTCTCGGAAGACGAAGAGGCGCGCGAAGGCGACCGCGAGCAGGAGCGCGGGGACGACGAGCGCATGCAGTGCGAAGAAGCGCGAGAGCGTGAGCGTGGAAATCTCCGCGCCGCCCACGAGCCACGCTCTCGCTGCCGCGCCGACTAAGGGCAGTCCGCCCGCGATTGATTCGGCGACGCGCGTGCTGAAGAATGCGCGCGCGTCCCACGGAAGCGAGTAGCCGGTCGCGCCGTTCGCCAACGTGAGCGCAAGCAAAGCCACGCACGCCGTCCAGCCGAAGGGCTTGCGCGCGTAAGCGCCTCGCCAAAGCAACTGCGCGAGGTGCAGGACGAGCGCGAGGGGCAGAAGCTGCGAGCCGTAGAGGTGCAGCGCGCGAAGCCAAGAGCCGCCCGGCGCGACCTTCTCGATGTATGCGACGGTCGCGTGCGCGCTCTCAGCCGAGGGCACGTAGTAGAAAGAAAGCAGCGCGCCCGTGACGATCTGCAACGTGAATAAGAGCGCGACTATTCCTGCGGTCGTCCGCGCCCAAGCTGAAAATCCTTGTGCCGGTTCGTCGAGAAGATTTTCGAGGACGATGCCGAGAGTCGTCCTGCGCGCTCTAGCAGCACTCGCGGCGTCGCTTGATTGACTGGAAGTGTCTTGGTCGCTCATTGAAAAGCAGTCAGCGGTCAGCTTTCAGCTTTCAGCTTTGCCTCCATCATGTTTTTCGTCCGCGAACGAACGGGGCAGCTTCCCATCCGAAATAAAGCTGACTGCTGACTGCTGATCGCTGACTGCTTTTTCAGAGGCATCAACGAGCTGCATTTCGATTGTGTCGCCGTTGACGCGCGTGGGAAGCCGTTCGAGGTCGCTCTGCGCCGGGCCGCTCTGGCGTGCGCCGTCGGTGTTGAATGCGCTGTCGTGGCAAGGGCAGAGGAACTGTCTCTGATCCGCGCTCCACTCGACCTCGCAGCCCTCGTGCGGGCAGACGGCGGAGACGACGCGACGCTCCTCGCCGGGCAGGACGTAGACCGTGTGGCCGCGCACCGCCCTGCTCCAACCCGCGCGTTGCTCGACGAAGACTTCGTGTCGAAGCGGCACGTCGCCTTTGATGTCGCCGACCTTCACGACCGGAAGCCACACGCCCGACGCGCCGCCCCCGACGCCGACCTCGCCCGCGCGCGGTCGCAAAAATTTGAAGGCGGCTGTGACGATTGAGCCGACGACGGACGCGAGCACGACGGCGGGAATCCAGAAGATTATCTTCCGGCGCAGAGGTTCGGGCGCGCGTTCGTCGGCGCGGGATTCAGTCGGCGGAGTTGGGGTTGAATCTGACATTTAAGTTAATTGCGCGCGGCGTGCGCGCGGCGGTTTGCAATCTACCGCCGACCGACGCAAAATACATCTCGCCCTGAAGGAAGCTCATTCTATCCGATTTAGATACCGACTGCGTAAGCCCCACAGACTCGTTTTTGAAAGCGTTTGAGGAATCAGAACTATGAGCACGGAAACAGAGAACTCTGGCGGAGGCCGCCACTCGCTGCGGCTCGCCGACAAAGCAGCGCCGCGCGGGGAGACCGAACAGACGGAGAAGGCGAAGCTGCCGCGCCAGTTCGTCACCTTCGCCTTCTACAAGGCACGCCCCGAATGGCGTATGCTCGACGCGGGCGCGCGACAGAACGCGAAGCTCGAATTCATGGACATGTTCGAGTCGTCGCGGCGCGACCTGATGATGCACACCTATTCGATTGTCGGCCTGCGCTCGAACGTTGATTTTATGATCTGGCGCATCGGCTACTCGCTCGACCCGTTTCAGGATATGTCGGCGCGTATGAACCGCACGGCTCTGGGCCGCTGCCTCGACGTGACGCAGTCGTTCCTCTCGATGACCAAACGCTCGATGTACATTGACAAGGACAACCCGGAGCATGTCGAGGATCGTCTGCACATCGTTCCGGGGCAGTCGAAATACCTGTTCGTCTACCCGTTCGTGAAGACGCGCGAGTGGTACGGGCTGCCCGTAGAGCAGCGGCAGGAGATGATGGACGAGCACATACGCGTCGGCTCGAAGTACCGCTCGGTGAAGCTGCACACGACCTACTCGTTCGGCCTCGACGATCAGGAGTTCGTCGTCGCGTTCGAGACGGACTACCCGTCGGACTTCCTCGACCTCGTGCAGGAGCTGCGCGAGTCGAAGGCGAGCCGCTACACACTGCGCGACACGCCGATGTACACGTGCCGTCGTATGCCGCTCGCCGAATGCCTCGACGAGCTTGGCTGAAGCGTTGTTAGAACTTTAGGTTTTAAGGGAGAGTGTGCGCGCTCTCCCTTTTTCGTATCTTGAGAGCTAGGGAATGGCGAGTTCACCGCAGAGGCGCAGAGGACGCTGAGTTCACGCAGAGGCTTGAGCGTATTCAAGTCTCTGCGCCCCCTCCGCGTCCTCTGCGCCTGCGGCGGTGAGATGTCGTTACTTAAAATTCAACCGGCATAATAATCATGCGAACACGATTCAAAGCGGCGACTCTTTTCTTCATCTGCTCCTGTCTCGTATCCCAACCAGTCTCATCTCAAGTCTCTTCACAAACGGCGTCAGCAGTTTCCTCCTCGCGCCACTCCGAATATCTCTGGTACGAGGCCGAGAACATGCGCGGCATCTCGGTCGAGGCGCGCAACGAGCCGCGTCTGAATCCTTCTTGGATGGAGCAGACGCGCGCGCAGGCTCCGGGGTGGGGCATTAACGGGCCGGGCGTCTCCGCCGAGTGGTCGCAGGGGGGCGAGAGCGAGTGGAACTCCGTCGCCGCCGCGCCCGACGAAACGCGCGCGGTGATTTATCAGGACATCGAAGCGCCGCGTGAAGGGCAATACCGCGTCTGGGCGCGCTACGCAGACTGGGCGAGACGCACAGAGAACTTCGTCGTCCGCGTCACGCAAGGCCAGCGCGAGGTTATGCGTCAGGAGTTCGGCGCGCGCGACCGCGTTGACCCGCACGACGAGGTGAGCATGTACTGGGGCTGGGCGTTCGCCTGGGACGCCGCGCCCGCGTTCGAGTTGAAGAAGGGCGCGGCGCGCATCTCAATCGAGATTGAGAAGAGCGCGCAGGCGCGTCGCCATGTTGACTGCGTTCTCCTGACGAACGATCTCGACTACAAACCCGAAGGTCGCCGCAAGCCACAGCTCGCGGCGCAGCGCGTCTTGCAGCAGTGGGCCGGGAAGAGAACGCCGCTCACGCCGCTCATGAATTCAGAGTCGTCCGGCGCGAAGCCGCCCGCGCTCTGGCGTCGTCCCGCGGTCGCGGGGCGCGACTTCCTGATGCCTTGGAACATCTCGGAAAAATTCTGGGAGCTCTACGAAGGGCCGGAGGCGGAGCGCCCGCTCTACCCCTTCAACGCCGAGCCGATAGACGCCTTCGTCGAGAAATACAAGGGCGCGCGCGACGTGCCCATCTTCGCCTCGAAGCTCGTCGTGCCCGTCGTCTACATCAACTGGCTGCCGAAGCACCTGAAGGAGGGGAGCGCGTTCCTACGCTTCCTGCGCGAGACGCGCTCTCCCTTCGCGGTTAAGATCAACTACGGCGCGGCCAGTTTCGCGCCGGAGGATGGGCAGGCCGCTTGGAAGCTTCTGACGGGCGAGCTGCGCGAGCAGTTCGTCGGATGGATTTCGGGCGAGAGCATCGGGCACGTATACCCGCAGGTCGCGGCGACGCTCACGCTCACGCCGGAGATGTCGCGCGCGCAGATGCTCGAAGCATACAGAGGAGCTTACGCGCGCGCGCTCGAAGAAAAATGGGCCGCGACTTTTCACACGCAGACCGGCGCGATGTGGGACAAACTCATCCCCGCGCAATCAACTTCAAGCACGTCGTTCGCGCACGCGCTCGCCGCGTGGGGCGTGCGACTGCTCGGCATGGAGACGGCTGCTGTTCAGCCCATCACGGCGATGCGAATCGCCTTCACGCGCGGCGCGGCGCGACAGACGGGCGGCGCGTTTCTCTACTACCACGCGCCGAACTTCGGCGACACCGCGACGATATTCACAACCGCGATGAGCTACCACGGGCCGGATCATTTCTTTCACACGCGCTACGGCGCGACGATGGGGCCTTCGCTTTCTTGGTATCGGAAAAATTATTACCTCTACTACATGTCGGGCGTGTCGGCCATCTACCTCGAACAGGGCTTCGACCAGTTCTTCAAGCCGGGGCCGGGTGAGCATCCCTTTCAACTAAACCCTCTGGGCCGCATCACGGACGAGTTCATGCGCTTCGCGCAGAAGCACACGGATCGAGGCGAGCCTTACACGCCCGTAGCCTTCCTGCTCGACCCCGCGCACGGTTGGGACATGACCGACTGGCCGCACTTCCCGCTCGGCGTCTCGCCCCTCAATCGCTCAGACAGCGCGCTGCGCGAGCTTTTCTTAGCCGCATACCACCCCGCAGCCGTTGACGAAGGCGAGCCTGCGACGGCGGATCGTCAGGCGTTCACGAACGCGATCTTCGGCGACATCTTCGACGTGCTCGTCGCGTCCGAAAAAAACGGCGAGGCGATTGACGCATACCGCGCGCTCGTCGTCGGCGGTCGCGTCGAATGGACGCCCGCGTGGGGCGCGAGGCTGAAGGCTTACGTCCAGAAGGGCGGCACCATCTTCGTCAACGCGGCGCAGTCGAAGGGGCTACCGGCGGACTTGCTCGGCGTCCGACTCCTCGGCTCGACCGCAGAGGCCGACGACGCGCAATGTCTCGCGCCGGGCGAGGCTAAGACAGACCTCGCCGGTCAGGTCTACGCATACGAGCGAGTCGAGACGCGCGGCGCGGAAGTGTTGATGAAGACGCCTTCGGGCGACCCCGTCGTCACGGTCAACCGCGTCGGGCGCGGGCGCGTCGTCTTCTGCGCCGTTCCAGACATGCTCGGCCTCGACGAACGCCTTGTCCCCGCGGCGGCGCACACGCTCGCGCATCTGCTCGACGGCGCGACGCCCGTGCGCGTCGGCGGCGACATCGAATACCTCGTCAATCGAAACGAGCGCAGTTGGATCGTCACGCTCATCAACAACCGCGGCGTCTACAAACCGCAACAAGGACTGGCGCAAGTCCGTCGCGACGAGGCCGCCGACGTGTCGCTAGAACTCGGCGGCATCGCGCGAGCAATGGAGTGGACGACCGATGCGGAGCTGAAGGTCGAGCAAGGCGAGCGCGGCAACCTCGTTAAGCTCAACGTGCCGGCGGGCGGCGTTCGCATCGTCGAGCTGGTCACGCGGCCTTGAATTGCAAATGAGCGAAAGTTTCTTTTAGGATAGCGCGTCATCTTTCTTGTCGGAAACGCGACCGTCAGGGAGCGTGTCTCTGAAGCAAAGCCTGACACGCTCCCTGACGGTCGCGTTTCCGACAAGAAAGATTTTTAGAGAGAAATCAAATGAGGGTGGCGCGTCACTACACGGTAAGCGGCGACGTTCAGGGCGTCGGTTATCGCTTCTTCGCGCAGCGCGTCGCCGCGCGCCATCAGGTCGTCGGCTACGTCCGCAACCTCGCAGACGGTCGCGTCGAAGTTCACGCCGAAGGGACGCCTGAAGCCATCGAAGGCTTCAAGCACGACCTCGCCGCAGGCCCGCAGTTCGCACGCGTCGAGCAAGTCGAAGAGATCAGCACGGAGCCGACCGGACAGTACGTGGCATTCCGAATAGAAAGGTGAAAAAGCAGTTTTCAGTTTTCAGTTTTTAGTTTTCAGTAAGCCTGTAGCCAGCGGCCTCTGCTCGAAACCGAAAACTGAAAACTGAAAACTGAAAACTGACTCATGGATCATCTCAAAGAACTGATACGCGAAGTCCCGGACTTTCCGAAGCCGGGCATCAACTTCTACGACATCACGACGCTCTTGAAGCAGCCCGAAGGACTGCGGCAGGTCGTTGACGCTCTCTCTGCGGAGTTCAAAGACGGGCGCATTGACACCGTCGTCGGCATCGAGGCGCGCGGCTTCATCTTCGCCCCCGCGATGGCCTATCACCTCGGCGCGGGCTTCGTCCCCGCGCGCAAACCCGGCAAGCTGCCGTCCGAATGCGCCAGCGTCTCCTACGACCTCGAATACGGTCAGGACGCGCTACAGATTCACAGCGACGCGGTCGGCGCGGGCCATCGCGTCGTCATCGCGGACGATCTGCTCGCAACGGGCGGCACGGCCAGCGCCGTCGTCCGGCTCGTCGAACAACTCGGCGGCGAAGTCGTCGGCCTCGCCTTCGTCGTCGAGCTTGAGTTCTTGCCCGGCAGACAAAAACTCGAGGGCCACGACGTGCGCTCGCTCATCAAGTATCAGTCCTGAAGAGAGGGTAACTGGACGCCCGCCGCAGCCATCTGCTAATTTCTTCATCGTTGTGCTCCCGTAGCTCAGTGGATAGAGCACCTGCCTCCTAAGCAGGGGGCCGCACGTTCGAGTCGTGCCGGGAGCATTTTCACCCCATAATCTCTTGCCCTAACCTTTTGCCCTGTCTAGCTTCGACTTTTGTATTGACCCGCACGGTTGGGTGTTATACAAGTTCCTGCAAGGCATCCGACAAACAATCAAAAAGGGAGGGGCGACATGGGACTCGTTCTGCTCATCATCCTGATACTTCTGCTCATCGGGGCTTTCCCGCGTTGGCCGCACAGCCGCAACTGGGGCTATTACCCTAGCGGGGGACTCGGCCTGATTCTGCTCATCATAATAATCCTGCTTCTGCTCAAGCGGATTTAAAGCCGGTTCCGAGAATTCTGCTTCGCGCCGCTCGTCGCGCGAAAACGCGCTTGCACATTACGTCGAGCGCGCATTGCCGTAGGCCTGCCTCTCACGACTCACTCGTCCGACAACAAACAAAAATCTTGCCTTAATCTTCAACCGGATGTAGAATCCCGGCGATTGCACATTCTTGCATGGATGAGATAAAACTATGCTCTCTTACGCAAACGTCGAAGCCGTGTTGTGGCCGGATCGCTCGACGAAGTGGGCGCGTCCGCTGTTCATGACCTCCGTCTCCGCGGGTTTTCCGTCGCCCGCCGAAAGTTACATCGAGGGCAACCTCGATCTGAATCGCTATCTCATCAAGCACCCGGTCGCGACGTTCTACGTGCGCGTCTCCGGCGACTCGATGACCGGCGCGGGCATCAACGCGGGGTCTATCCTCGTCGTTGATCGCCACGTCGAGGCGGAGGACGGCGACATCGTCATCGCGCGCATCAACGACGAGCTATGCGTCAAGCGTCTGCGCGTCCGGCGGGGGCGCATCTGGCTCATGCCGGAGAACGACGACTACCAGCCCATCGAAGTAATCGAGAGCATGGACTTCGAGGTGTGGGGCCGCGTCATGCACGCTATTCGCACTTTTTGAACGATGAAGTATGAACGCTGAACGATGAACTACAAAGCCATCGTCATGCAGTTCATCGTTCAGCGTTCATACTTCATCGTTCTCTTCGGAGGCGCACGACCTCGTCGAGTATGCGGTGCGCGGCGTCGAGCTTCGACATGAGCGGGAGCCGCGCGGGCTGTTCGCGGTCGCGCGTGAGAAGCGTGATGATGTTTGTCTCGGTGTCGAAGCCCGCGCCTTCCTGCGTGAGGTCGTTGGCGACGATGGCGTCGAGATTTTTGCGGACGA
>DASQLL010000171.1:0-19179 GCA_035630035.1 Pyrinomonadaceae bacterium
AGCTGCGCGGATAGACCAGAACTTCGAGCGCGGACAGTTGCGGGTAGATGCCGGAGCCGGTCGCCAGAGCGTCGCTCAGTTCGAGTTGGTCCGTGGCGTCAACTTCCACGTCGAGCTTGATGGTCTCGACCGGCGCACCCCTGAGGCGCATCGCTTCCGAGCGTGCGCCGCCCTCGCTCGACCCTTGCGCCTGAAGCGTGCGCGTCAGCGTCTCAGGGTTGTACTGAAACACGATCACGTTCGGCACGGGGTTCAACAGGTCAATGCCGATAATCGCGCCTTTCATCACGCGCGGCGATCCGGGGAAGCTGCTCATCAGTCGCGTCCTTTCACGAAATCAAACGTGCGTTCGGCGGTTCAACTTCGGCGTCGTCGTCCGAGTCGGTATCGGACTCGATCTTTTCGGGCCGCATCAACATCGCGCTCGCGAGCCGCGGCACGGTCTCGCCGGAGAGATGTTCGCCCAGCCATTCGTCGTTGAGCTGCATCTTCTCGAAGTCCTTCCAAATCCGCTTGTCGCCCGCGCAACTGTAGCCGCGACAGACGGCGGGACGGTCTTCATAAATAGAGCAACATCCGTTCCCCGCGTCGTAGTGCGTGCAATGGCCGGACGCCTCCCGACGTATGAAGTAGGGCCGCCCCAAATCCCACTTGACCTTGCCCGACTCGACCTCTTCGGCGCTCAACGCGAAGTTGAGCTTGCAACAGACGGCCTTGCAGACGTGCATGCGCTCGGCGCAGTTGACCTCCACGAAGTCGCCGCGCGCCTCTCGCTTCGAGTCAACGCGCAGAGCCACGCCGGGGCCGAGCGTCTCGCCCTTCGCATCCATCTCGCCGCGAACTTTCGACGCCGCCTCGAAGACCTCTTCGGGCGTCGCCAATCCTTTCTCGACCAGCACATCAATGAGGCCGTAGAGGAACGACTCGGCCTCGTGGATGCGCTCGGCGTTGTCACTGAGCGCCGTGTGCGTGAACAGGTTGCCGCGCTCGATTTGACGTTCGAGTTGGACGAACTGCGTCTGCGCGCCGCCCGCTCCGCCGTTTGAATTTCCGACTGCCACGAAAAAACTCTCCTTCAATCAATGCCGCCGCGCTCGCCGACCTGCGGCTCACTTGAGCGAAGCCTTCAACGCCTCTATCTCTTCGTCGCGCGCGCGCGGCGATTCATGGACTTGAAAAGGGACTCCGAGAATCCGGCTGATGAAGAACGCCGCCGCGTCCTTCACGCGGTACTCATAGCTGTTCCCCATCGTGGCCTCTTTACTCCCGGCGTAAACCATTCGCGTCTCGTCATCCAGAAGCCCGATTAAGTGAGGGACGGCGGAAGCGCCGAGGGCGACGAAGTTTTGCCCTGCGCTGCCATCCAAGCGGCCCGGCAATCCCCAGTCGTTCGCCATCCCCGTGAAGTTCCCCGCGAGCGCAGCGGCATAGACGGGCGACAGCACACCGCTTGTCTCCTTCGGCGGATAGTCCTCCCGTTTGTGGAACAGGATTTCCGCGGCCAGAAACCTCGGCAACTCCGCCGCAGCCGAATCGCTCGCCAACGCTTCGAGCGCTTCCGTCGCGCCCGGCGCATTCCAGACTCCATCCAGCGCGTCCTCATCCAGCCGATGGAAGAGATCGACGTATCCGAGTTCGCTCAACCTCTCGGCCACGGTCGAGGAATCGTGCGTCGGGCTGTCCTCTCCTTTTGTTGATCTCTTCATCGTCTTGTCTCTTGAGAGTTAACTGATTCATCCCTCGCGCGCCGTAGGCCGCGGATCATGGCGTTGACTTGGTCTTTGACAGTTGACTCGCCATGACCCAGCCGACCTTCCCTGCGGCTATCCCTTCGACGACCGTCACCCTCCACCAGTGCGTCGCCGCCGCGCCCTTGTTGAAGTCCTTGCCCCAACCCTTGTTTGTGACCTCGACGCGCGTGTCAACGGGCAGTTTCTCGACGGTGCTGCCCGCGGCGTTTTTCGGGTCGCCGACCAGAAGAACGTCCGCGGCGTTGATGAATCTACGCAATGCGACGGTGAACTTGAGGTTGGGGTCGCCCACGTCCGTCGCGCCTTTGTTCCAGAGGCCCGCCGCAGTCGCGAAGGTGCCGCTCGGTGCGTCGTCGGAAATTTTCGATAGGCTCAACCGAGTGAACTTGCCGGCGGCGTCGGACTTCCAACCCCAACGCACGGAGCCGTAGTAGGTGCCCGTCTGTACGCCCGATATTGCGGTGGCAGTGGTCTCGAAGATTTGGCTGGCGTCGGCACCGTGCCCCGGTAGCCGGGGCTTATCTTCGAGTATGGCGTCGTGCTCGCGGAAGACGCCCGCCGCATCCGTGTAGCGATAGCCGCGCTCGCCGAAGGCCCCGACCGCCGCGTCCGTCAGCGCCGTGTCTTTGGCGGTCGTCGCGTCAACATCGTAGATGGGGTTTCGCACGCCCTTGTACTGGTCAATGTGCACGCCCTCGCCGGTCTTGCCCGCCGGGATAGACCTGCCGACCACGGTGGGGTTGATGGCGATGACCTTTCCGAGGTCTTTCGAGTTCGCCGTCTGTATCATCGCGATGTTCGAGGCGTCCACTTTGTCGCCGGGCTTGAAGTGCAGTTTGATGTGGACGCCTTCATCAACTCCTCCTGAGCTGAGCGTTTTGTAGATGCTCGTGTCCCAATCCCCGGCCCAAGTTTTGATAGCCCTCTGAATCGTCGCGGGCGCGGTTTGCGAGCCGCGCAGTCGTCGGCGGATTTGCAATCCTGCCGACCCACCCTCGCCCGCCGAACTGCCGCCCTGCTGCACGACGTGGGCAAGCTCGTGCGCGAGCAGATTTCTTCCCGAAGAGGTTTCGGGACGGTACTCGCCCGCGCCGAAGACGATGTCGCGACCGAGGGTGTAGGCACGCGCATTAAGGGCGCGCGCTGAACGGGACGCGTGCGCGTCGGCGTGGACGCGCACGCCGCTGAAGTCGCTCCCGAAGCGCGGCTCGAAGAAGGCGCGGACGTGATCGGGCAGCGGGCTGCTCTCGCCTGTAAGCGACTCGTGTGCGCCGTGCGTCGTCGAGGTGTCGTGGACAGCGCCGGCGTCGGCCCGACTCTTCGCCTGCGTCGCACCGGCGCGCGCCGTCTGCGTCAATCCTGACGACGCCATTTGCGTTGCGCCCGTCATGCTCATCACCGCCTCGGCTGCGCGGTCGGCCTCGCGCTCATGCGCGTCGTCGGGGCTTCCCACCTTCAAACCTGAGCGGTCAGAGGCGCGCGCAGGCACGCGGCTGAAGTCGCGCTCGAAGCCGACGCCCTGCGATGACGATGTTAGAGAGTTGACACCTCCGGTCTGCTTCCCCGCGACATCTCTGGACTCAGGAGCGACGATGCGTCGCGCCGGAGATTTCTCGCCGGCGGCTTCACCTGATTTCGGTGTTTGTAGTTCTCGACTCATCGCTTGCTTCCCAAAGTTTCCGCGCGCGCGCCCTTCACTGCCCCACTCCCTGATGGAAGAGCGGCGTGACGATCTCTATGTTGTCCATGTCGAAGACATCGCCGCCGTGCTCGATGGCGTGAATGTGATTCAACTGGTAGACGGCGTTGCTGCCGCCGCCGACCTGCTCAGCGCCCTTGGCGACCGGCGCGTAACCCTGCTTCATCAACGTGATGTTGGCGGGAGACCATCCATTGCTCAAGTGCTTGTCCGCCGCGACGAGTTTCCAGAACGTCTCCCTGAACTCGCCGAAGTCTTTGAAGTGCATGTCGCGCATCTTGTCGGCTATCTGGCGCGGGAAGCGACCGACGCGCCCGTCCGGGAACCATTGCCCCCTTACGACCGGAAGTGTCTCGCCGCCGGTCGCGACGCCTTGCGCCCCTCTGAGTTGTGGGGTCGGGAGCGGGGGGGCCTCGATGGTTGGGTCGGGGACGACGCTGCCCGCCTCCTCGAAGTCGGTCTGCACCTGTCCGGCGCGTGCGCTTGCGAGTCTGCTCTTCTGATCGGCGAGCCGCTCCTCCAGAATGCCGATGGCTTCGTCGAGACCTTTGCGATTCTTCTGCTGGTGCAGGTACTCTTTGATCTTCGAGCGGTTGATGGGGATGCCGTGCTGCTCGGCCTCGGCCAGCAGTTTCTCCAGCTTGGCGATCTGCTGCTTGGTCGCGAATTTGGGGAAGCAGTCCGAGCGACAGAGCTTGAGCGCGTCCGCCGCGCGCGGGTTCTGCTGGAGCGCGCTCTTCAGCTCCGGGTTGGCGTCGAGCATCTGCTTGGTTTCGGGCGAGATGCCCTCGAAGATGTCGCGCCGCGGCTCCGGCGCTTTCGCGGGAGCGGGAGTCGCGGGGGCGGGAGTCGCGGCGGTCGGCGCGGCAGGCTCTGTGGCCTTCGGTGCGGAAGGCTCTGTGGCCTTCGGTGCAGCCGCTGCCGCGGCGGGTTTCGGCTTGGCTGCTGCTGCCGCGGAAGGTTTCGGCTCGGCTGCTGCTGCTGCGGCTGCCTTCGCGTCGTCAGCGCCCGACGCCGCCGTGGTCGCGGCAGGGGAGTCGGGCGCGGCCTGCGCGATGGAAGACTCGCTGGCGCGAATCTTCTCGGCCTCGGAGATGACATTGTCTGCGTGCTTCTCAAGCGCGAGCGCCGCGTTCTCGGCCTCGGCCTCCGCCGACGCCGCGCCCTCAAGCAACTTGCGCGCGTTGCGAACCTCTTTCCACTTCTGGAAAATCTGCCAGCCCGAGACGGCGAAGCGCGCGATGCCGTATAGTCCCACGCCCACCTTTGCGATGTCCGAGTAATGGATCATGCGCGGCCCCCACTTCGGGAACCACTTGACGAGGTTCAGACGGTTCTCGTCCACGAGCAGGATAGCGGCGGGCAGCACGCGCTCCATCGCGATGACGGCGGCCTTGCCCGCGGCAGTCCTCGCGGCCCCTACGGGCGTTGCGAACGATGCGACGGTGGCGACGTGCGTAAGGAAGTTACGAATTCCCAAATGCTCGTAGCCGGCCAATTCGTTCGCGGTCACGGGCACGTTCCGACCGCTGTCGTAGTCGTGGATGATGAGGACTTGATCGGGGTCGTACTCCTGTCCGCCGATGAGGATGTTGAAGGGCAGATTCTTTATCTCGCTGCCGAAGTCCGTAGAGTTGAACAGCCTCGTCCCGCCATAATACCGGATGCGGACTTTGCCGTTGGGCAGACGCTCGGCGGTGAAGGTCGCGCTGTCCTCGAAGAAGCCCATCACGTCGTGCCACGGAAGGACGGGCGCGTTGGCGAGCGCGGCGGCCCCCTTCTCAGCGCCCATCGCCCGCATGCGAAGTTGCGAGAGCGCCTCGTGCAGCGTGAGGTTGTTGCCGAAGTCCACGGCGCGGTCTAGCTCTTCGAGATACGACTTGCCGTTGATGGTCTGCTCGGTCAGCCTCTTTATCAGTTCCGCTGCGTCCGACTCCGGCGTCTCGGAGATAATCTTTATGATCTCTTCTTCTTCCGCGCCGCCCGTCCAGTATTCCTGTATGAGCGTGCCGAGACGGTCAACGCGCTCTTGAACGCTCATCCCGCCCGGCGGCTCGGCTTCGGGCGCAGGCGCGTCGCCCGCGCCGACTTCGAGTACAGTCCGTTGCGAGTAGCGGAGCGCCCACGGGTCAGCGCCATCGAGCATGACCTCAAAGCGCAGCCCCGGCGGCACGATGTCTCCCGTAATTATCCACTGCTTGACCGACGGCTGCGGCTTCAAGTAGTACGTGCCGGGTATGAGGTCGGTAGTGACCGAGCCGCCGTACTCGACGCCCGACTGCATGTAGAAGGTGACCTTGCTGCCCGCGATGCTTATCCTCACTACACGGTCTGCCGCCGCCGCGGTGCTGACCGTCGCCCCTTTGCGCGCGATGCCGTGGAAGAGGCCCGGCGTCGGACTGAAACGCTCGCCGCGCACGACGGCCTCGGAAGCTCTATCGGCTTCAAGCTCCGACGCGTCCGCCGCGTCGGAGACTTCGAGCTTGCCTTGAGCGCCGCGCGCGTCGCCGCCCTGCTGGATGGTGTGGGCCAGCTCGTGCGCGAGCAGTCGCCGCCCGTCCGCGCTGCTGGGCGCGTACTGTCCAGAGCTGAAGACCAAGTCGTGCCCGACGGCGTAGGCCGTCGCGCCCACGGCGCGCGCAGACTCCGATGCACGCGAGTCCGTGTGAACGCGCACGCGGCTGAAGTCGTGTCCGAAGCGCGTCTCCATGAGCGCGCGCGTCGCTGCGTCGAGCGACTGGCCCGGCGAATTCAAGACCTCGTGGACGACCGGGGGCGCTTCGCGGTCGCGCAGTGAGCCGCCGCCGAAACGCTGCACGCTGCCTGTGCGTTTCGACGCGCACGAGTCGCACTCGCCGCCCGCGATTGTGTGCGTGCCGCACGCGCACTTGCGTTGCAGTATGCCTGCGCGCGGAGCAGACGCCTGCGCCGCGCCGCCCGGTCGCTTCATAGCTCTGTTGCCCAACTCACTCACAGCATCAATACCTTCGCTCACTTGCCGAACGGGCGCGGGGCCATGTCGGGTGCTGTCTTCGGGCGTCCCGCGTTGACGAGGGGCGGGTATTTGCAACCAAGCTCGGTGTCGGCGCTCGACGGTTCACTCTGGCATTCGAGCTTGGCATCAGCCGTACTTGAATGCGGACGCTTCGCCGCTTCGTCAATGGGGCCGAAGCCGGGCTGCATCGTCTCGGCGATGCGCGCGTTCGCCGCGCACTCGTCATCGGAGAGGACTTTCGTGTCTCCGCGTTTCGTCTCGAAAATCGTCTTCATCACCTTGCGCCGCACGCGCACGACGCCGACGCGCAGGTACTGAAAGACTTTGTCCCACGGGCGCTTCCCTCGCCGCGGGTTCTTCATGAACTCGTTGATGGCGGCCAGCGTGTCGGACGCGAGCGGGTCGCTTGGCGTCATGCCGAAGAGCGAGAGGCGGTCTGCGGGATCGGGCAGCACTGTGAAGATGTGCACGAAGCGATCCGACAGCTCTTTGTTCGGTATCTCATCGCTGCCGATGAGGAAATGCGAAAGCTCTTCCGACGAGCGGAACTGGCTCCCCGTGATGGCCTGTTGCGCGACGGGCGTGGGGTCTGCGAAACGACGCCCGTACAGTTCGCCGCCGCCCGTGCCTTCGGGCACTTGCGTGCCGCTGCCGACCTTTTCGCGAACTTTCTTGGTGGTCTCGCGACCGCGCTCCTCGGAGAGTTTCTGATTGTGCGTTCGCTCGATGGCCTCCGGCGAGGCGTAGCCGATGATGCTCTCAATCGTGCCGCCTTTGCTCAGCTCGCTCGCCACCTCACCCATCTGCCTGTCGGATTCGGTTTTCACCGACTTGTTCGGCTCGATGCTGTCGAGTTTGAAGTAGTAGCGGAACTCGCCGAGCGGGCGCGTTTCGATTTCCTTCGGGACTTCGCGATCCTGCTCTAAGTCAATGCACTGATACTTGGGCATCGCGGGCGGGCAGTAGCACGTCCAGCACTCTTCTTTCGTGTCGTGCTTGGGGTCGCGGTTGTTTCCGACTGTGACGAGGCACTGTTGTACGCCGCCGATCTCGCTGCACTTGAGGCCGATCTCGACCCCCTTGATACGGACGCCGCCGCCGCCCGTTATGTCGTTGGGGTTGACGCCCTGACCGGGATCGAGACGCCGTATGTACTCGAAGTCTATGAAGACGGGCACACCGCCGATGTTGACGGTCGCGCCCGTGCGCCCGCCGACGCCGGGGCCACTGCCCTCGTTCGTACCGACGCCTTCGAGCCGGACGCGCGCGCCGCCTATCTGAACGTCCACGCCCGCCGTCGCAGTCCCTTGCGGGTCGGCTCCGCTCGATACGACCGTTGGCAGGTTGCTCTTTAGCTGCGCGTAGACGTCAACGTTCTTACTGCCCGAACAGTAACGGAAGGCGACGGCCATGTTGCCGGGGTTCGGGTTCCAGTAGAGTCCCTGCCGCATTTCGGGAACACGGCGACACGGGCACGCGACGAGCTTGCGCATGACGTAGGAGACAATCTTCTCTTCGCCCACCTGTCTTTCGGGTATTCGCACGAGGCGCGTCTCGCCTATCTTCTGCGGCGTGGTGTTGTCAGCCGCCCCGTTCGTGTCGGCGGGCTGGCGGCGCAGCACAGCAGGCGTCCGCATTATCTTCGGTGATGAGAATCCGCCCGCGCCCGGCGTCGCGACGTTCGGGCCGACGCTCAAGACCTGTCGGGCCACGCGGTCGGCCTCGGCCTCCGCGGGGTCTTGGGTCGAGCCGATTTCGAGCTGCGTTTGCACCGCGCTCCCCGCGCTCTGTTGCTGTACGACGTGCGTCAGCTCGTGCGCGAGAAGCAGTCGCCCCGCGTTGGACTCAGGCGCGTACTCGCCCGCGCCGAAGACCATGCTGTGCCCGACGGTGTAAGCGCGCGCGCCCACGGCCCGCGCCGACTCGTCCGCTTTGGAATCCGAATGCACGCGCACGCGGCTGAAGTCGTGCCCGAATCGCGTCTCCATGAAGCTGCGCGTCCCCGCGTCGAGCGGACGCCCGGAGCCGCCGAGGACTTCGCCGACGACGGATGGGACGCCGCCGCCGACGTGCCCCGCGCCCGAAGCCGAACGACGCAGCACGCCGTTCTTCTTCTCGCCGCACGCATCGCACTCGCCGCCCGCGATGGTGTGCGAGCCGCACGCGCACTTGCGCTGCAAGAGTTCGCCCGCGCGCGTCTGCGTGACGGCGGGCGTGGGCTGCGCTCTGGTCGCCGCGAGTTCGCTCATCTCTTCACTCCACCACCGCCGCCCTTCGCATCGCCGCCACTTTTGACTTCGCCGCCGAAGCCGCCGTAGACGGCCCCTGCGATGCGCGAGCCGATCTGTGCAGGGTCGCCGCCGCCGCGCGGCAGACTCATCCCGCCGGCCTCGGCGCGCGCGTAGCTCCCGCCCGACAGAAGCACCGCGTCAAGCCCGCCGAGCGTGAGCAGACGCGATAGCTCCGCTTCGATTGCCGCGCGGACTTGCGGAGCCTCGTGGCGCGCGACGGGGAGACCTTCGAGGACGAGGCGCTCGATGTGCAGATTGATATTCATGCGACCTCCTCGGCGGCTGGCTCCTGCCAGCGGAATTCGGCCTCGTTGACGGGGCGGCCCATCTTGCGGAACTCCTGCTCGGCTGCGCGCAGCAGCAGCGGCATCGTGATGGGCGACTGCGCCTCTGCGGCCATGAAGGCTGCGTTGATTGCGACGTTGTGGATTGCGCCGCCCGGAACGCTCAGGCGCGCGAGCCGGTCGAAGTCGAGTCCGCGCGTCTCGGCCTCGCGCGGAAAAACTTTCTGCCAGATGGCCTTGCGCTCGGCGAGGCTCGGATGCGGGAAGTCAACTATGAAACGCAGACGCCGCATGAAGGCCGTGTCGAGCGCGCTCTTCATGTTCGTCGCGAGGATCGCGAGGCCGCGGAACGCCTCCATACGCATGAGCAGGTAGTTGATCTCGATGTTGGCGTAGCGGTCGTGCGCGTCTTTGACCTCGCTGCGCTTGCCGAAGAGCGCGTCGGCTTCGTCGAAGAAGAGGATTGCGCCGCCGTCCTCTGCTGCGTCGAAGAGCCGTCGAAGGTTCTTCTCCGTCTCGCCGATGTACTTGCTGACGACGGCTGAGAGGTCTATGCGATAGAGGTCGAGGCGCAGGTCGTTGGCGATGACTTCGGCGGACATCGTTTTCCCTGTGCCGCTGTCGCCCGCGAAGAGCGCGCTGATGCCGAGGCCGCGATTCATCTTTTGCGCGAAGCCCCAGTCCTCGTAGACCTTGCTGCGCCGCCCGACCTGATCGGCTATCTGCCGCAACAGCCCCTTCTCGTTGGCGGGCAGCACGAGGTCGTCCCAAGTCGCTCTGGGGTCGAGACGCTGCGCCAGATGCTCAAGGCGCGGGCGCGTGTGCAGAAGGCACGCGTCCCAGAGCTGCTCGCGCAGAATTGCGAGCGGCACCTCATCGCCCGCCTGCGCGCTCAGCACCTGTTCGGCGACCTGCGTGATAGTCGTCAGGTCGAGGTTGAACTGCCCCGAAAGCCGCGCCGGGCTGTCGGCGGCTGCAATTCCCAAAGCCTCAGACCACGCGGCGCGCTGCTCGGTCGGCGTCGGCTTTGCGATGTCCACGGGCATGACCGAACGGCTCAAGCCCGACAGAACGTCGCGCGTATCGAGAAAGACCATTCCCGTGACGCGCAGAAGGAAGCGCCGGAGCGACTGCAAGGGCGAGCCGTCGCCCTGCGCGTGAAGGTCTTGCTCGTGCGCGTCGAGGTAGAGCGCGACCGGCAACAGAATGTTCTCGCGTTGCAGCAGGCGCGTGAGCGTCTCCATTTCGGGGGCCGGCGCGGGGAGCAGATCAACGGGCATGCGGTAGAGTCGAAGTCCGAGCGCGGAGGCGACGTGCAGCGCGATGATCTGCTTGCTGGGGGCGTCCGGGCCGAGCAGATGGATGATCGGCGGGATCGCACTAGGGGTCTGCTGGCTCAGAGCGTTGACGATCCATTCGACGGCGACGCGCTGTGAGTGCGGCAGCTCCGGCTGCGTCTCGGCCACTTCGAGCGGCATGAAGAAGGACGAAAGACGCTCGTAGAATGTGCCCCAGTTTCCCTTGATGAAGTCGGCAATGCGCTCGTCGGTGCTGAGCGCGCTGGCGATGAGCGACTGGGCGTCCGCCTGCTTGATCTCGATGAGCCGCCAGTAGCGCAAGGGGCCGCCAGCCGCGAGCGCCTCCCACGTCGGATTCTCGAAGAGCGTGAGCGCGAGGCCGAAGGTCGGGAAGGGCTTGAGCGGGTCGTCCTGTGCGCGCGCGCAAAGCCCCGCGATGCGCGTGTCAAGCTCCATCGCCGCGCACAGCAGAAGCACATCGCGCTCGAACTGCGACAACCCGAAACGGCTGGCGAGCAGTATCAACTGCGGCGGCGGGTCGCTCGCCTCCGCGCGACGCAAAGTCTCTTCGGCCTTCTGCAACTGCTCGTCTGTGATTGTCTCGGCGGGCGGCGCGGGCGGGAGCAGCGGAAACATCGTGGCGGGCGACGCGAGGAGGTTCGCCGGTGACTGCCGCCGGAACAGGCGTCGGCGCGGCGCGGCGCTCGTCGCTTGCGGAGTCTCGGCCACCTCACCCGGCAGAAGCACAGACGAACGCGCGGGGCCGGCCACGCGCATCAGACGCAGACGCAGCCACTCCAGCGCGGCGGCCAGATAATCCTCGTTCGCTTTCTCCGCTTGCGCCCTCTGGCTCATGGAGTGATCTCCACCATCAGATTCTCGTTGAAGACGGGCGGCGTCTGCGCGTAGTCCACGATCATGCTGTCCACGCCGTCCACGCGCAGCCGCAGGTAATGTTTCCCGACCGACTCGGCGCTGATGTTTTTGACGGAGAAGGTGAGCGTGTCCGTCTGCGTCGCATGCGCGTCAGCCAGAATCTCCCGGTCGCCGAAAAGGATTGCGGCGCGCTGATTGGGGCGCACTTCGGGGCTGCACGTGATTGTGAGCGTGAAGTCGCCGGCTGCCGCCGAGCGCGTCGCGGGCAAGCGCGTCAGTATGCGCGGCGCGAGCGCGAAGACGAGCGCGTTGGTCTCCCGCGTCTTGTTGACGAGATCGGCGTCGCGCTCGACGACGACCGTGACGGTGTAAAAGCCCGCGACCCACTCGGCGCGCGCAGCAGGTGTGTCGGGCAGCGCGAGGGCGATGTCCGCCGACTCGATTGAAGTTGGCGTCGGCAGCGCGGGGTCTGCCAGCGCGGGCACGACGATGTCTTCGTCGAGGCGCGGGTTGCTGAAGTGCGCGCGCAGCCGGTTGCCGTCGAGGTGGTGGCCCGTGAGCGTGAGCGCTTGCCCCAGCTCGATGCTCGGCTGACGCTCGTTCGGGAAGGCGAGCTTCGTGAGCGTGGGGAAGGGAGATGTCAGATTCCCCTGCGCGGTCACGCCCTCGTCCTGTTGCCCGCGCCGCGTGACGGGGAGCGGCGTTTTTGCGGGGCGGCGACTCTCGATTAGCACGACCGCGACCTGATAGGCGGCGGAGACGCGATACTTGACCTGAAAGATCGTCCAGAGCTTCGACATCTCGTCGAGCGTGAGAGGCTGCGGCGTGATGCGAACGCGCTCGATCTGGTCGTAGAGATCGAAGTCGTCGCGCTCGGCGGCTGGCAGCGCGTCTCTGATGTCGGCGGCGCTCAGCACAGGGTGGTCGTGCAGAATGCTCATTGCGCGACCGAGAAGCTGATGGCTCACAGGCTCAGGCTTGTCGTCGTCCTTCGAGTAGGCCGTAAGGACGTAGTGGAGGTTGAGCGCCAGAGGCGTCTGCCCCGTCTCGCCCGACCTGACCTGCCCCGGCATGTCCGCGTTGCGCCACGCGCCGTTGAGCGAGGTCTGGTAGAGGAAGAGGTTGACGAGGTTGCCGGGCTTGTCGGGAACCTTATCTGGCGGCTGCGTTGTGACACCTGTGTCCTGCGGGGCAGGCTCGCGCCTTATCTGATCGTCAATCAGCTTGCGAAGCGTCGTAGTGACGGCGGCGATGGCGAGTGAGTTGCTCATCAGCTATGCCCCCCAGAACGCCGGCGCAGGTACTCCTGCAAGTTCATCGCCTGCGGCGCGTGGCTCCGACGCTCCGGCTGGCTCTGCGCGTCGCTCTGCGGCGCGGCGCGCACCTCTATGCGCCCGATGGTGACGTTGATCGTCGGCTCCTGCGCGGGCGCGTCGGACTGCGCTTGAGCCTCAGCCTTCGGCCCCGCGTAACGCGCGATGCGCGGCTCGAAGACGACGGCCTTCGGGACTTCCGCGCGCGCGCGTCGAGCCGTGCGCGGAGCGAGCGGCGCGTGTGCCCCGGTCGCCAAAGGCGCTTGCGCGCCGCGCTCGACAATCGTCTCCCTGACGACGGCGCGTGTTTCGGTGCGCTGCTCCGAGGGTGCGCGGCGGGATTGCAACTCCTCTATCTGTCGCCGCAACCCTTCGACCTGCTGCTCCAGTTCCGACAACTGTCCCGATGTCGCCTCGTCGCTCGCGGCAGATGCTTCGGGCTGCGCCGCCGAAAGCGTGCGAGGCGAGGGCGGCAAAGTCGGCTCGCGCGGCGCGAGACCGTCAGCCGTTCGGCCCGTCTCGTCCGCGGCGTCGTGCGGAGGCGTCAAGAGTCTTGTGACGTAGTCGCCCGGCGCTTCAGACGCAACGTGCGGCGTGGGCCGAAGAGTGATCGTCTCGGACGCTTTCGTCGTCGTGTGCTGCGACTGCGACGACTTGGCGTCTGCACGGTCTTCGGTCTCCGGCGGCGCGACCTCATACGCTTCGTGCGGCTCACTGCGCGGGACTGCGGCGCGACCTCGGCCCGGCATTAACTGAGCCGAGCCTTCATCCGTGCCGCGCGGCGGAGCCTCGGGCGTCTCAGCCGTCGTGCGCTCTCGTGGCCGCGGCGGTTGCGCCTGTCGGGTCGGCGCGGCGTCCGATGTCTCGACGAGGAGCGTCGTGTGCGACGGCTCGACGCCGTGCGGCTGTTCAGTCTGAAGGCCGTCGGCGGCGCGCGACGGCTCGAAGATCGAGGGCAGACGCGGCCCGACGACCGGCGAGAGGCCGAAGCTTCGCGTGATAAGTCTGTCGAGGTAGTCGCTCATCCGCCCACCATCTGAAGATAAATCTCGCGCCGCAGCGGACTCATCGCGAGGATGTCCGCCTCGCGCCAACCGTATGCGACGGCCAGCGTATGCACCTCGCGCAAGGTTCGCTGCGCCCACGCGTGAAGCTCGCCCCAGAAGTAAGAGACGATGTCAAAAGGCATCTCCCAGCGGTGGCCGCAATCGGGGCACGAGAGGCTCAATTGCACGTCGGCCTGCGGGTCGGCTCGCCCCATCTCGTCGGCGACGGCGTCAAGCACGTCCGCGGGCAACTCGCACGCCTCGCACTCCGCCCCGTCGCGCGCCGCCGACAGAAGGCAACGCTCCAACAAACGGCAACGACCGCCAGCCGCGCCGCCGACGCGCGCGAGCGCGATCAGGTCTCGGCTGTTCGGCAGGCGGAAGCGCACATCGAAGCCCGCGGCGCTTAGTGAAAACTCTTCGGCGCTCTCCGCCGCGTCGGCGACGCGCAGGTCGCCAACGTCGAGGTCGAGTTCGAGCCGCTCGCCGCAGCCGGGACAGACCGCGAGGCCGGACAGTTGCGGGCCGAACGTCCACTCACGCAGAAGCAGCAGACGTGCGTCGCGCCCGCCGATGCTCAGCGCGGCAAGCTCGTCCGGCACGGCGTCGGGGCATGAGGCGACGAGCAGCGCCAGCGCACGCTGTGCGGACTGCTGCGCCGCCCCACGTTCCCACACGCTTAACAACTCGGCTGCCGACAGCGGGCGCATGGCTCGTTACGGTTGCGGCTCGGTGAACGACGGCTCCGTAGGCTCGGTCACGGCGTAGTCGCGCTCCCAGCCTTCGTTCTCCAGCTTGAGAGTCTGGATGGCGACGGCGTTCGCGTTTGCGTCGAGATCGGGTAGCGACTGGTACTCGGAGACCCAGCAGCGGAAGACGTTGTAGGAGATCACCGGCTGGCCGGCCTCGTTATAGACCTCGATGATGATGTCTTTGCGGAAATCTTTGAGCGAGACTTCCGCGCCGAGGTTGGAGCCGAAGTTCCAGACCTTGTTGGCCCACTTCTCGAACTCGGTGTCGTGCGTCACGCCGCGCTCCAAGGTGATGGCCTCGAACTCGGTACGGCCCGGCGACTTTCGACTGCTCGAAGGGTCGCCGCCCTCGCGGTGCTTGACCACTTCGGTCGTGCGCTTGAGGCCCGTCACCTTGCTTATGCCTGCGACGTACTTGCCGTCCCACTTGACGCGGAATTTGAAGTTCTTGTACGGGTCGAAACGCTGCGGATTGGTGTTGACGCTGAACTGTGCCATTGCCTCCTCCTTACGCCTCGATCTTGCCGGCGATCTGCTGAATCTTGAGGATGACGAACTCAGCAGGCTTGAGCGGCGCGAAGCCGACGATGATGTTGACGATCCCTAAGTTGATGTCGTTCTGCGTGGTCGTCTCCTTGTCGCACTTGACGAAGTAAGCCTCCTGCGGCGTCGTGCCCTGAAATGCTCCCTGCCGGAACAGGTTGTGCATGAAGGCGCCGATGTTGAGACGAATCTGCGCCCACAGCGGCTCGTCGTTCGGCTCGAAGACAATCCACTGAGTGCCGCGATACAAACTCTCCTCGATGAAGAGCGCGGTGCGGCGAACGGGGACGTACTTCCAATCCGAAGGTGTTCGGTCGTCGCCAGCGAGCGTGCGCGCGCCCCAGACGACGCGGCCCGCGCCCGGCATCGCGCGCAGGCAGTTGATTGCGAGCGGGTTCAGCTCGCCGTTCTCGTTGTCCGTGAGCGGAACGCTGAGCTGCGGCACGCCGACGAGGTTCGCCTCTAATCCTGCGGGAGCTTTCCACACGCCGCGCGTCGTGTCGGTGCGCGCCATCACGCCCGCGATTGCGCCGCACGGAGCGAAGTCCTCCAACTGGCCTTCGCGCAGCGGATTCGGCTGGCGCAGGCGCGGGAAGTAGAGTGCGGCGTAGCTGCTCTTGGTCGTGATGTAAGTGTCGAGGTTGTCTTTCGCGTCGTCCTTGTCGTTCCAAGTCGCGTCCGGGTCAACGATCATCATCGCGCGCCGCTTCTGGCAGTACGCGGTGGCCGTTGATATGAGCGCCGTGTCAACGTTCCCGTCGGCTTTGTAGGGCGGGATGCAGAGCAGGTTGAAGAGGTCGGCCTTACGCAGAGCGTAGAGTCCCTGCTTGGCGTTCTCAAGTCCGGGGCCGGTGAAGTCGTTTTCTACGAGCGCACTGCCATCGGAAGAGATGCCGGTGGTGATTTTGTCGTTGGTGGCATTGGGGAGATTAGGATTATTCGGATCATCGCCCCACAGCGGCACGGGCGGTGTGGCCGTCAGGTCAGGATCGGCGTGCGCCGCGGGCTTCGCACCGGGCAGCGAGCCGTTCATGCGTACGAGGCTCGACTCGTTCTCAAGCACGCGGTCAACTTGCCGCGTGTGGCCGAGCGTGACCGAGACGTTGCGGAACATTTCGATCTGTCCGGTCTGGTCGTCGCGGATCGTAAGGTTGAACAGATCAGCCGCGCCGCCCGCGACATCGTGATCAACGCGCGCGCGCAGCGAGTTGCCCCACTTACCTTCTGACGCGGCTACAAGCCCAAGCCCGTTTGCGTCAACGGTCGCCCTCGTGATGGGCGCAGCTCCGGCGACCGCGCCCGCGGCTGCGGCCTTCACGCTGGCGTTGGTTGCTCCGGTCGCGGCGGCTGCCGCCTCTGCCGCGTCGGCGACGGCGTCGGCTGCGCTCTTTCGCGGCTCGGCGGTGTTCGCCGCATTGTTAGCCACACCGCGCGCCGCCGCTGCCACATCTGCGGGCGGGTCGCCGCCTGCTACGGCCTGCGCGGCGTCGGACGCGTCCTGCGCGGCGTCGAGCGCGTCGGCGCGCGCGGCGTCGGTCGCGTAGAACGGGTGGAAGAGGCGGACGACTATGGCTTGGCTTCCGCCGTTCATATAGAAGTCGCGGACGGCGAAGCCGAGGCTGCTGTCAATCCACAGCCCGCCGAAGATGCGTTCAAAGTCAGAGAAGCTGTTGATGAACTTGGGGACGTTCACCGGCCCGCGTAATGCCCTGCCGATGAAGGCGGTGATCGAGGTGGCTACGCCGGTGATGGTTCGCACACCACTCGGCAACTCTTCGATGTAAACGCCGGGATAGGTTGGTGTAATTGGCATTGGAAGCTCTCCCTTTCAGCGAAAACTCCTGAAGGCGTCAACCGCGAACGGTAGGCCGCGCGTGCATGGCGTGCCGCTCAAGATGAGCGCCGATGAGGGCATCAGGCTGGCTCCGACCGACTCTTCGTGGGCGCTAAAGCCATTCCCCGCCTGAGCGATCCGCCGGCCAATGCTGCCAGTCACCTGCCCGTTCGATGCACCGTTTGATTACCGGGAGAGCGGACGCTGGTGGCAGCTTTGAGGCTCACAGCGGCGTAACAAACAACGGAATCGCAGTGTTAAAGGTGCTATTGCTTTTGCGGACGGCCTTGCGAGAGTGAAGCCGCCGCCGAACTTTGCGTCGGGGCATCCACGGATGAGTCAGTGCGCGCCCGAGCGCGCCGTCGCACCGCGGATTGATTTTACGGGATGATGCCTTCGTTGATCCTTGCGGCGGAGTGAAACCGCCTGCTTCAGATTAAAGGATGCTTTCCTGAGCGAAGCGTGGAAGCGCGGGGGACAAGTATCCTCAGTGCTTATCACAAAGCAAGTAAGGCGCGCGGGCAAGAGCGGGCAAGAGAAAAAGAGCGCCTTATGCAACTACTCGACTAGGTCGTGAGATTACGAGTTCAACCCAAAGGGAAAACTTGCCAAATAAGCTGCGAGGTTCTAAAAGCGTCTTTGAAGCGAGACAGAGAGTAGACCCATCCGTTCGTGATGTCAATAATAAAAAAAGCCGACCGCTTATCACTTTCGAGAAGCGGTCGGCCACTTGAATACTCTCATGCGCGGCGTCGGCGGATGCTCGCGCAGTATCGCTCGGACTTTATCGAGACATCATTTCGCGTGCTGCGAAACAGGCGGCGCGCGATGCCGTGCGCTCAGCCTACCTCGGCTTTACATACGACTCTTCCCACGCGCTGAGGTCGTCCATGATTTTCGCGGCGAGCCAGTCCTGAAAATTCCCGTCCGACAAAAACGCCCTCTCTAAAATGTTCTCCGCCGCCACGCTCGGCGTAACCCCTCCGCCTTCGGTCGCGTTCAGATAGTCGGTGTAATCGGCGAGCATCTGTCCAAGTCGCGGATGCACGCCCAGACGCACCCATTCGGTAACGACGCAGCCCGACACCGAGAACCTTTCGGGCGATGTCCACGCGACCGGGTCAATCAAACGTATGCTGATCCTGTGCCTGCCGCTCACGCGCTCCGTCCAAGCGTCAGTCACCTCCGCCAGTATCGTGCCGCCGAACGGGGGCGAGACCTGAAGCCCCACGCCCACGGGAATGACTTCGTCCAACTCAAGCGTCGCGCCTGCGTGGCTCACGACGACCGTGTGCGCTTGCAGCGCCTGCGTCCTCTCGTCGGCGGAAGGCACGGCGAGCCAGACGGGGAAACGTAAGTTGATTCGCTTGTTCCTGCGGGAAACAGTTTTGCGTTCAGTTTGACGGCGCTTGCTCTGTTCGTTTGTCATAAAGACCTATCCCGTAATCATAATCGGGGACAATCAGCCCCCGGACGGATTAGTAAGCAAATAAAATGCCGCCCGCGCTCGTCGTCGCCACTCGCTCTAAGCGAGGCGCTCATCCGGCGACTTCGCAAGACGAAGCTTGAGAATCGTGCGCGCGAGATCGCTTCGTCGAAGCTGATGATCGCCTTACGGAAAGCGGACGATGTAGAATGAGTCCAAAGACGCTTTCAAATACTGAGAGACCGGAGGTGGGTTTATGAGTTTAAGCACGGCATTCGCGGAAGAGCTTCAGATGGAATCGGCGACTACGAGAAAAATGTTGGAGCGCGTGCCGGAAGACGCGTTCGACTGGAAGCCGCACGAAAAGTCCATGACGCTGGGGCGTCTGGCCGGGCACGTCGCAGAGCTTGTCGGCATGTTCGTTCCGATGGTGACGATGGACGCGATGAGTTTCGGCGACTTCACACCCTTCAAGCCCGCGAGCGTCGCGGAGCTTTTGGAGAAGTTCGACAAGAACGTCGCGGACGCCGTCGAGCTGTTGAAGAATCAGTCCGACGAGCAGTTGCCCAAGACGTGGCAAATCAAGAGTGGGGAGAAGGTGTTCATAGGGATGCCGCGCGGGGCTTTCATACGTTGGCTGATCAGCCACATCGTGCATCATCGCGGGCAGCTTTCGGTTTACCTTCGCCTGCGCGACGTTCCGCTGCCGTCCGTCTACGGCCCGACGGCGGACGAATCTTAGAAGCACAAAGCAAGCGGTCTCTGTCTGTCCATGCCCTGTGTTTTTAAGGTGGGACTTGATCGCTGCGCGCGTCGGATGAAGGCGTGAACACGTTGCAACTGTCCCACGAACAAGCTCAAGCCGTCATGCTCGCCGCGCAAGGGTTGCTACGTCGCCCGAAGCGCGCCGCAACGAAGCGCGCGGTGCTAGACGCGATCCGGCGCATGGGCGCTTTGCAGATAGACACGATCCACGTTGTCGCGCGCAGCCCCTACCTCGTTCTCTGGAGCAGGCTGGGCGAGTACGAGCCGCGCTGGCTCGAAGAGCTTCTGGCCGAGGGGAAGCTGTTC
>DASQLL010000172.1:0-3078 GCA_035630035.1 Pyrinomonadaceae bacterium
GCGCTCCCGGCGGCACGCTCCTCTACGGCGCGCGCAAGCTCGATGGCAGCCGCGCGCTCGCCCAACATGTACAGGTTCGCGGGAAGCTGCGCGACGATCTCGCCGAAGAACTTGTTAGACATTACAGCGGGCGCATCCGCAACGACCGCACGAAACATCTCGACGCCGCCCGCGCGGTCGCCCGAACGCAATTTTTCGTCGCCTAGCGCGGCGCGCGCGCTCGCCAGAAGCTCCTGCGCGCGGACGGTCTGCGGCGAGTCGGGGTTTGACTTTACGAACTCCTCAAGCCTTCCGACGCGCTCCGACGCGGCGAGCTTCACGATCTCGTCGAGCTGCGCCTTCAGCGTGGCCTCGTCCGCCGCGACCGCGGGCGTCGCCTTCGGCTTCCCCGTCTGCGGCGCGGACTTCGCGCCCGCGGGCTTTCGCTGCGCGACTATGTCGCCACTCAGTACGAGAAGGAGCGTAATGCACGCCAAAGGAGTCAACACTAGTTTGATAAAACTCTGCCTGAACATGAAGACGAACATCCTTACTTGATTTACTTACTTGATCGCCTCGGACAGAACGCGCCCGACGGCGTTGCTCGGAGCTTGCACGCTTAGGATGCGTGCGAGCGTGGGCGCGATGTCGGCGGGCGTGGCCGGATTCAGGTAACGTCCCGGCGTAATGCCGCCGCCCATGATTATGACGGGGACGTGCGTGTCGTATGAATAAGGCGTGCCGTGGTTGGCGACTACCACGTAGTCGGCCAAGTACTTGAAAGCCTCCTGTATGATGACGACATCGCCGCTGCGCCGAGCGTTGTAGCCGTGCAGGACTCGGCGCGCGACCGCGTCCGCCGGGGAGATGCCGTTCGTCAAGAGCTGCGTGCGCGTGAAGTAGCGCGAGATGCCGGGGACTGTCAACGCGGCCTCGCCCGCTACCTGCTCGATCTCTTCCGCACGGATGCCGTCACGCTCAAGCGCGAACCAGTTGAAGTAGATTTGCCCGTTCGAGAACGTCTGCACGTAGTCGGCGGTCGTGTCTTTGTCGCCGGGCTTTCCGAAACGCGCGCGGACGCGGTTGCGGACGGCGTTCAGAACGTCCGTGACCCTGACGCGACCGCCCGCCAGACGCACCTCGGCGGCATGATCGGGCGAGGGCGCGACGCCGTGATCAGCCGTGAAGACGACGACCGTGTTCCGCAAGCCCACTCGCGCATCAACGAAGTCGAGGAGCTGTCCGATCTGCCGGTCAACGCGCAGCGTCATGTCCATCGCCTCGTGGCTGTATGGGCCGTAGCGGTGGCCCGCGATGTCGTTGGCGGAGAAGCTGACGCTTAGAACGTCCGTGTCCGCGTCCTCGCCCAGATGCTCGTTCGTGAGCGCGGCTTGGGCGAACGAGACGAGAAGGTCGTTCGAGTAAGGCGTGTAGTCGAGCGCGTCGTAGAAGGCCGGGCCGGGCGCGGCGAGGCCGCCGTCAACGACGTGCGGGAACGTGTAGGAAGTTTTGCCGTCGCCCTTCTCCCACGGCGCGTCGTCGCGGCCTGCGCGTTTTTCATACTCCGCCGCGGGGAGCAGCCGCTCCCACTTCGCGCCGAAGAACTTGTCGGCGTGCTTCGCGGCGTTGAAGCTCGCGGCCCAGTCGGGCATGCGGTCGAAGTAGTAAGTGGACGAGACGAACTCGCCCGTCTGCGCGCTGTACCAGTATGCGGCGTCGGCCATCTTCCCCGCGGGAAGGATCGCCGCGCGATTCTTGACGGAGACGCCGATGACCTTCGAGCGGCGATTCGTCACGAGCTTCAACTCGTCGCCGAGCGTCGAGCACAGAAGGTTGCGCGGGCTGGAAGGCACGTCGCGCTCGCCGCCGCCGAGCCGCCGCACCGAATCGTCCTGCACGTTGCCCACGCGCTTGCCCGCCGTGCGGTCGAACCAGTCGTTGGCGATGATGCCCGTCTCCGAAGGCCACGCGCCCGTCATCATCGTCGCGTGGCCGGGCGCGGTCTCCGTAGGCACGTGGTCGAAGTTGGCATCGGCCCAAGACGCGCCGTCGCGCAAAAGGCGTCGCAGTCCGTTCGTGGCGAACAGATCGCCGAAGCGTTCGAGGAAGTCGTAGCGGAACTGGTCAACCGCTATGAGCAGCACGAGTCGCGCTCGCTCGCTCGTCGCCGCAGTGGTGCGCGCCGAGTCGGTCGCGCCCGGTCGCGCGCCGCGACGTTGCTGCGCCTGCGTTCCGGCAAGCGGCGCGAGCGCAAGAAGAATGACGAGGAGGAGGTTGAACGTCGTGCGCCGGAGAGAAAGGGTTTGTCTCATCTGTTTCTATCGGGTCTTGCGAAAGGTCTCGCGGTCGGGTTTGTTAACGACTTGTGAGCGGGCATGATAACATCGCCGCGCGCCGTGGCGCGAGAAGCGCGGCGCGGAATTTTCAGCGACGCTGAAAGCGAGGGACGAGCTTACAGTTGAACGGCTTCGACGAAGAGTACGAGCGCAAGGTCGCGCAGGCGCGTGAGCGCGCGAGCGCGCAGGGGCGCAACGACGTGGTTGACTACCTCACCCTTCGAGCCGCGAACGACTCGATGCGCGCGCGCGGAGCCGAGTGGCTGCTCGGCGCGTTCACGTCCGTCGCGGGCGAGATGAACCGCGAGGGCGCGGCACTTACGCTCGCGCGCACGGAGGCGCATCGCTTCCGCGTCGGCCACTCGACGATGGTCGGCCCGCGCCTCACACTCTCGCGCGGCCTGCGCTCGCTCACAGTCGAGGCGGGCTGGCCCCGCGGCCCGCGCGACGGCATCGTCCGCGGCGGCGGATTAGCTTCCGCGCTCGTAGGGCACTTCGGCAACCGCAAGGCCGACGAAGAGCTTCTACTGCTTCCCTTCGAGGACGAGCCGCGCTGGCTCATCCTCGAAAAGACCGGCGCGCGCACAGAGTTTTTTGAAGACCGCGTCCGCATGCACCTCAACAGGCTCTTGATCTAATCCCGCCTCGCCACGCGCCCGACGATTTGCGGCGCGGCATGCACGTTTTGGGACGACGCGGCGCACCCTGCCACCCCAAGCGAAATGACCGCAGCCTTACGGGACGCTTCATCATCAGGCTTTTT
>DASQLL010000173.1:0-7370 GCA_035630035.1 Pyrinomonadaceae bacterium
TTGAGACGTTGCGCCGCACGCTTAATAGCGCGCTGGCCGGACTGAACGCCAAAGACAAAGGGGACGCGGCCACCGCCGACGACCCGCGCGCGCGTCTCGGCGGCCTTGAGAAAGAGGCGGGCAAGCTGCTCGACGAGGTCGAGGACGTGCGAGGCAAACAGGAGCGCGCCGAACGCTATGACCCTACGACGCTCGACAAGCTCGAAGCCGCCGTCACGGACATGGACAACCGCGTACAGGTAGCCATGCGCGAGACGGCAAGCGACCGCCGCCAAGCTCCCGTCGCCGACACGGGCAGCTCTAAGAAGAAGAAGGGCGGCGGCGGCTTCCTCGGTCTGGGTAAAATCTTCGGGCGCGGCGGCGACGACAAGTACGACGATCTGGTCGGGACTGTCGCGCCGGGACGCGACCGCCAGCTCTTCGAGGAGGCCACGCACGAGGCGCGCAAGGACAACTACGAAACCGCGCGCGCCCTCTTCGGCGTCATCATCAACACCTACCCCGACTCGGTCTACCTGCCGCTCTCGAAGCTCGCCATCGCCGACACCTTCTATCTGGAAGGCACGACGAGCGCGCTCATACAGGCGGGCCAAGCTTATCAGGATTGGTTCACATTCTTCCCGACGCACCCTCTGTCCGACGACGTGATGCTCAAGATGGCCGAGGTCGAGATGCGGCGCATGGCCCTGCCCGACCGCGACATCTCGCCCGCGCGCAAGGCCGAGCAGAGGCTCAAGGCTTTCATGCAGCAGTTCCCGAATTCGTCGCTCAGGCCCGAAGTCGAAATTCGTCTGCGAGAGGTGCAGGAGAATCTGGCCGACCACGACAAGAACGTCGGCGATCAATACTTCAATAAGTACTACGCGCACCACGCCAATAATCTGAAGGGCGCGCAGTCGCGCTACCGCGAGGTCGTCGAGAAGTACCCGCACTACTCGCGCATGGCCGAAGTCCTCTACCGTTTCGCGACGACCTACATGGAGGAAGAGGAGCCGGACGAGGCCACGAAACACTTCCAGCAGCTCGTGCGCAAACACCCGAACTGCGACCTCGCCGAGAAGGCTAAGGAAAGACTGACGGCCATCGGCGCGGCCATCCCTGAGCCTGACCCGGTCGCCGCGGCACAGCCCTGCGAGCCTCCGGGGCCGGGCTTTATGGGAAACATCATGCGGCAGATAAGCGGCACCGTCCCGAAGACAGTTAACAAGGACGGCGTCATCATCAGCAATTCGAGCAAGGGCAACGACATCATCGAGGCCGTCATACAGAATGGCGGGACGCTGCCCGACAACTACAACACGGTGCCCGTGAGGCGCACCGCGCCCGCGCGAGACGTAAGACCCTTGCCGACTTCGGCCCCGAAGAAGGACGCAGGGACGAAGAAGGAAGTGAGCCTTGAGCCGACGCGGCCCGGCGCTCCCGCCACGCCCAGCGACCCTGCGAAGCCCGCGGCCACGCAGCCGACCACACCGGCCACGCCCCCGCCGGCAAATAACAGCGGGGTGAAGCCGTAGACGCTTCAGCCGCGTCACGGAACTTTGCAGCGCGCGACTCTTCGCTCGAAGAAGAGTCGCGCCTTCTGCTTTTATGTGGCCGATACTCGGCCTCTGCGAATCGGCAAGCCGCATCTGTTTGCCGCGCTCGCGGAGCGGGTGTTAGAATTTTCCGCATCCCCCCTGTGCAGTAGGTCGCAAGCGCAAACGTTCCTGCCGGAAGAGCGAGGAGTCGTCGTGTCACAGACTGCCGAAAGCATGCAAGACGAGTTGGCCCGAAGGTATAACGCGGCGGTGCGCGTCGTTATCGCGGTTTTCGTGTTAACGGCGCTCCTCTTCGTGTTGGCGATTACGGGCGCGCTAGACGGCGCGCTGAGCTTCAACCCGTTACTGGCGAACTCGCTGCGTCTCTCCGTCATCTTCCTCGGCATCGGGGCACTCGTGTTCCGGCGGACGAGATTTTCGGCCATGCGCCTCCGAGACATCGGCGCTCTGCGCGGCGCGTCGGGCCTGCTTGAGACTTTGCAGTTGACGACCATCTACGTCGCGCTCGCAGGGGGCGCGGTCGCGCTGTTGGGGTTCGTCATCAGTCTGATGACGGGCGACGGTAAGGACATGCTCTACTTCAGCGTCATCGCCACTGCGGTGCTTCTATACACGTACCCGCGCCGCGCGGCTTGGCAGAGCGTCGTCGCCTCCATAGAGCGTGAAGCGGATGAAGCAGAGCAGCAGTCCTCGAAAGGATCAATCGCGTGAAGTTTTACTCTCGACGCGCGCCGAAAGGCGGCAAGCTCCTCTGGGTTTTTACGTTCGCCGCACTCGCCGCGTCCGCCGTCCTCACACCGTTAACAAACGCGCAGCCTCGAAAAGAGGGCGCGGATCGTCCCGCATCACAACCGCAGACGGGCGCAAGCACTCCGACGCCCGCGCAGTCGCCGACGCCCGCATCCGAGCGCGAGCGGCGAGCCGCAGCATACGCGAAGCTGCTTGAAGGGCAACGTTATTTCAAGACCGTCCGAACCGATGGCCCGACCGTGGAAGCGCTCCGCCGCTCTCAAGCCGCATTCAAGAAGGCCGCCGAGCTTGACCCTACGCTTGCCGAAGCCCACACGGCGCTCGCCGAAATCGCCCTCTTCTTCGACGACCTGCAACAATCCGAGCAGGAGGGACTGACAGCCTCGCGCCTAAACCCCGATAACTACGGCGCGCATCGCATCCTCTCGCGCGTCTACACGGTAAAGAGCAAGATCGTCGAGGACAAACTCGACCGCGCCATTGCAGACAAGGCCGTCGCCGAACTGCGCGAAGTGATCCGCGTTCACCCGAACGACGCCGAAGCGTGGGCGCTGCTCGCGGAGTTTTACGCCGCCACCGGGCGCGAGAAGGAAGCGATAGAGGCGCTCCGCAAGTGGGCGACGCTGCCCGCCTCGACTGAAGGGCGCTTCTATCAAGTGATCACGCGCGGGCGCGAGCTGTCGCCCGACGCCGCAAACGCGCGGCTCGGCGAGCTGCTGCTGCGCTCAGGGCAGACCGCGGAGGCCGTCGAAGCCATTCGCCGCGCTCTCTCAATCGAGCCTGAGAACACGAGCTATCTCAAGCTGCTCGGCGATGCTTTGGAGGCCAACGGCGTCGCCGACAAAGGCGTCATCGAAGAGCTGGGCCGCATCGTCGCCCAGCAGCCGCAGAACGCCGCCGCGATACAAATGCTCGCGCGCGCGCAGTCACGCGCCGGTCGCGTTGACGACGCTGTGGCGACGATCCGCGCAGGCATCGCAGCCGTGAAGCCGGGCAACGACAACGACCGCCTACAGCTACAGATTCTGCTCGCCGACACATTCTCCGACGCCTCGCGTTACGACGACGCCGTCGCCGTCTACGAAGACCTGCTCAAGTCGCGCAACATAGGAGACTTGCCGCTCGGCAGCGAGCGTGACCGCCGCTTCGCCGTCGCGGCTCTTTCAAGCATCATCAGTTTACGCAAGCAGGCGGGACAGGCCGACGAGGCGCTGGCGACTGTAGAGCGTATGCGCCGACTGGTCGGCGGCGGCGACCCTTCCGCCGACGTACAGAAGACAGACCTACTGCGCTCGCTCGGCAGACGCGCCGAAGCGCTCGAAGCCGTCCGCGACGCGCGCAAACGTTTTCCCGATGAAGTCAGTCTGCTCCGGCTCGAAGCCACCACGCTCGCCGAACTCGGACGCTCCGACGAAGCCCTCGGCCTCCTGCGACCGCGCCTCAAAGGCGACGCGAGCGATTACATCGAATACCTCTTCATGTCGAGCCTACTGATCAGCGCGGGGCGTGGGGCGGAGGCCGTGGAGTCCGCGCGTAAGGCTCTCGCTCTCGCGTCCGCGGAAGACCCGGAGCAAACGTCGAACGCGCTCATCATGCTCTCCTCGGCACAAGACCGCGCGGGCGACGCGAAAGGCTCGGAAGAGACGCTGCGACAGATTCTCGCAAAAGACCAGAACAACCCGACCGCACTCAACAACCTCGGCTACTTCCTCACCGAGCGCAATGAGCGTTTCGAGGAAGCGCTTGAGATGATCCAACGCGCCGTGCGCGCCGATCCTACGAACCCTTCATTCCTCGACAGCCTCGGCTGGGTCTATTTCAAACTCGGCAAACTCAAAGAGGCCGAACGCTATCTAAGCGACGCGGCACGCCGCAACCCGTCTTCGGCGGCGATTCAAGAGCATTTGGGCGACCTGTTCCAACGCCTCGGTCAGCGCGAAAAGGCGCAAACCGCTTGGCGAAAAGCCCTCTCTCTCACAGTCGAAGCCGCCGACTCAACCCGAATCAAAGCTAAATTGAGCGGCGAAGCGAACAAATAACTGTTGCCAGCCGCGTCGTCTACGGCTAAAGTGTGCCCGCCTTCGGGCGATTTGGATTGCCCGCGGCTCGGCTTGTTACGTTTTTTCCGCCGCGACGAAGGTTTCGATCCGTAGTTAAACGCTCTCCTGTAACAACTTAGCTTTAAATCGAATGCGACGTCAGCATTTGTCGGGTTTTTAATGTTGACGGTAGTTAAAACTGTGTTTACAATTGCCAACAGGTTGATCACTTGCCCCCAAGTAAGTTCAACTTGAAGGCCTCCTCCGGCCAGTGTTTTAAGAAATCGAGGAGTTCCCCCGATGTTTACAAGGCGGTTCCCCCGGAGCGCATTCCTCGCAAGGGTGTCTCAGGCGTTTGTCATCTCTACATCTCTGAGCCTTGCGGCCACGACCGTTTACGCTAGCGGCGGCAAGAACACGACCAAAGGCTCTGAGCGCGCGCCGCAACGTCCGGTGGCACGCATGCTCTCGACCTCTTCGCGCACGGAAATTCCGCCGCAGGTGAAGGCGCGTCTGGTTGCGCGCGTTTCCGCTCCGTCCGCTCCGGCTTATGCTGCCGCCGCCGCGGTCGCAACGTCAGGGGATGAGCGACGCGCTTTTGAGCTTGTCAACGCCGAACGCGCGAAGAGAGGCTTGAGGCCGCTCGTTCTGGACGGCTCGTTGACCCGCGTCGCACGTTTTCACTCGGACAACATGGCTCGCGAGGGCTTCTTCAATCACGTGGATCGAGACGGACTCGATATAAGCGGGCGCGCGCAGATGCTGGGTCTGCGAGGGTGGAGGACGTTGGGGGAAAATATCGCGTATAATCAAGGCTACTCAGACCCGACAGCTTTTGCGGTCGAGCGTTGGATGATCTCGTCCAAGCACCGCGAGAACATTCTGAACGGCGAGTACACGCACGCCGGCCTCGGCATCGCACGTTCGGCGGACGGTCGAGTCTTTTTCACGCAGGTCTTCATGCGGCGTTAGCAGCGCGATTCTGTTCGCGATAGAAGTTTAGACGGCTGACGCTTTCACAGAGGAGGCGTCAGCCGTTCGCACGTGTCCGAAGAAAAATTCACACTCCCGGCTTTCGCAAAAATAAACCTCGGCCTCCGCGTCGAGGGACGCCGCGCCGACGGCTATCACGAAATCGCCACGGTCTTCCAGTCCATCACGCTTCACGACAGTTTAACTTTCGAGTTGACGCCGGACGAGAGCATCAAGCTCATCTGCTCCGACCCGGACATCCCGACGGACGAGAGCAATCTTATCGTGCGTGCGGCGACGGCTCTACGCGAGCGATTTAGCGTGCGGCGCGGCGTGCGCGTCGAACTGGAAAAGAGAATCCCCGCGGGCGGCGGACTCGGCGGAGGCTCGTCCGACGCGGCGGTTACGCTCGTCGCCCTCGCGCATCTCTGGAATATCGAAACAGACAAATGCGAACTTGAAGAAATCGGCGCGCTTTTGGGAGCCGACGTGCCCTTCTTTTTGAACGGCGGGACGGCGTTGGGAACGGGCACGGGTACGGAGATTTCGCCGCTTGAAGATGCTCCGAAAATGCATCTCGCGGTCGTGACGCCGCTCGTTCGCGTCACGACCTCGGAGGCTTACAAACTGTTGAATGCTCCCGCCTTGACAAAGGCGGAAGGGGTCGTTAACCTGTCTGTTTCGCGCACAGAGGCCGATTTTTCGGATTTTCTCTGTGGGGTTACGCGCAACGATTTCGAGGCCGTGGTCTTCAAGCTCTACCCCGAAATCGAGCGCGTGCGCGACGCACTCAGGCAGTCGGGCGCACGTCGCGCGATGCTTTCGGGCAGCGGTTCGAGCGTTTTCGGAGTCTTTGACAGCAAGGGGGAAGCTGAGCGCGCGTGCGAGGCGTTGAGGGTTGAGGCCGGATGGCAAGTCTTCGCGTGCGCCACGCTCACGCGGGCCGAGTATCTTCAGGGACTTGGCCGAAGCGCGGCGGTTCTTCAATCCAGCCGCGGCGGTTGAAACGGGATTGGGGAGTCGCCAAGTGGTAAGGCACCGGTCTTTGGAACCGGCATTCGAAGGTTCGAGTCCTTCCTCCCCAGCTAAGACTAAAGAGGTCAGAGGCCGGAGGTCAGAGGTCAGTTGATGACCTTTTAACTGACCTCTGACCTCCGGCCTCTGACCTCTGAAAAGATGAGCACAACCGGCGGCATCAAAGTCTTCTCCGGCAACGCGAACCGCGAGCTGACTCAGGAGATTTGCAACTACCTGAGCTGCGACCCCGGTCTTGCGACGACAGACAGGTTCTCGGACGGTGAGTTCAACTTCCAGATCACCGAGAACGTTCGCGGCGCGGACGTCTTCATCGTGCAGCCGACGTGCCCGCCGACGGACGCGCACCTGATGGAGCTGCTCGTCATGCTCGACGCCTTCCGACGCTCGTCGGCGGAGCGCGTGACGGCGGTCATCCCATACTTCGGCTACGCGCGCTCTGACAAAAAGGATCGCCCGCGCGTTTCCATCGCGGCGAAGCTCGTTGCGAATCTGATTAACACCGCGGGGGCCGACCGCGTTTTGACGATGGACTTGCACGCGGCGCAGATTCAGGGGTTCTTTGATATTCCGGTGGATCACCTTTTCGCCGCGCCCGCGTTCATAGGCCATTATCAGGATCACCCTTTGCCGAACCTGACGGTGGTCGCGCCCGACACGGGCGGCGCGGAGCGTGCGCGCGCGTACGCCAAGCGCCTGAAGTCAACGGACGGCTCGCCCGCTTCGCTCGCGCTTTGCGACAAGCGGCGCGAGAAGGCGAACGTGGCGGAGGTGATGAACGTCGTCGGCGACGTGCGCGGTCGCAGTTGTCTGATAGTTGACGACATGTGCGACACGGGCGGCTCGCTGACGAAGGTAGCCATCGCGCTCAAAGAGGCGGGCGCGGATCGCGTCCACGCATGCTTCACGCATCCAGTGCTTTCGGGGCGCGCGTGCGAGCTTCTGGAAAAGTCTGAGATAGAGAGGGTCGTGATTACAAACACGATTCCGCTGCATGACAAGGCATGCAAGCTTGAGAAGATAAAAGTTCTGAGTA
>DASQLL010000174.1:0-6377 GCA_035630035.1 Pyrinomonadaceae bacterium
GCAGGAGGCAGGAGCAGGAAACAGGCAGGACATCACGTGCGCTCTGCCTGCCTCCTGCTCCTGCCTCCTGCCTACTTCTTTTCAGGGCTTCGGCTTGCCGAGGCGCATGAAGCCTATGATGGCGCAGACCGCGCCGAGCGCGACGAAGAGATTGAAGAAGGCGGCCATGCCGACCACGTTCCCCATGCTCCTCTCGTTGATGCCGTAGACGGCGAAGACGAGCCATTGCAGGTGGTAGAGCAAAAGGCACACCGCCGAGATTGCGAACCAACGCGGCGACTCTCCGAAGGCGCGCGCGCGCGCGAACCCCATCACCGCGGCGATCAGCCAACCGATGCCGCCTGCGCCGAGCAGTCCCATCGCGACCCACGGGAAGTATGGGGGGATTCGCGTCGGTTCGACCTGCGCCAGTCCGAGCGTGAAGGTCAAGAGCATCAAGCGAGTCCTTTCCTGACGTAGTTTGATTTGCGGCGAGCGCAAAGAAAGAATGAGGCGTCGCCGCGCTCCGACCGAAGTATGAAAGCGCGAGCGACGCCTGCGTTTTTACCGGCGGGCGTTAAGGGGCAGTCAATGCCCCGCCTCCGTGCGCGAATCGGAAGACCGCGCCGCCAAGTCTTCGACTCACGGGAGAGAAGGAATCGGCTTTCCCCTCGTCATTGCGTGATGTGAATCTCCTCTTCCGCGCCCGAGTGGCGCAGGAAGACCGCGAGCGCGGCGACGCACATCACGACGAAGCCCACGATTGCAAGCACAAGGTTTGTCGTCGGGCCGTAAGCTCCCTGCGGCGAGGCGAAGAGGTAAAACTCGTATACCGCGAAGGCGAGCGCGCCTATCGCAACAAGCACAAGCAGAACGTCAACTAGGCCCTTCATCTTGAACCTCCAGCGTTCGGTGTAGAGTGCCGGCTCGAAAGATAAAGCCGGAAAGCTTGTCTTTGAGATTTGCCGGGTTTTCGCTTCGGACAAATTGTACTGCGTGAATTCGCCGCTATGTTAACGCCGCCGCACGCGAGAAGCAAGCCCTTTAGTAAATAGTAAATGGTAAATGGTAAATGGTGGTTGTGCGTTGTCCGACTCGTGCGGTCACATCTCGACTTGAGCAGCACTCAACCTCTATTCACCATTCACCATTTACCATTTACTAAAGAATTATCCTCCTGTCCCCCGCGCGGCGCGTGATGCGCTCGCGGTCGAAGTATTCGAGGAGCGGGATGGCGTACTTGCGCGAGACGCCGGAGAGCTGCTTGAAGGCCGCTACGTCAATCAGACGCTCAGGCCCGCGCGCGTCGGCGTATTCGCGCAGCGCGGAGGCTAAGCGTTCGAGCGCGTCGCGGTGGAAGAAGAGGTCGCCGCTGACGCGCACGAGCGCGCCCGCGTCTATGAGGAGTTGGAGGATTTTCCTCATGCGCTCGCGCCCCCCCGCGTCGCCGCCCGCGCGCGCGAAAGCCTCTTCGAGGTTGGGCGCTTCGAGCGCGGCGTCGCGGTAGATTTTCTCCAGAAGCTCGCGCGCCTCCGCGTCCGCCGGCGATAGCTCCATACTGTGGCGGCTCGAACGCACAAGCTCGCGCTCCGCGATGAGCGCGCCCTCGTCTTCGGCCCGGCGCAGGACGGCGCGGAATATTTCCTGCGCGGCGTGCGCGAACACACGCTCGCGCAGCGTCTCGCGCGCCATGCCACGCGAAAGAGGCTCGCGCGCGTGGTGCGCCTCGACTTCTTCGGTCGCCGCGCGTTGAAGGCGCTCGAAGGCATCGCAGCCGACCAGCACGCCCTCCGCTTCGATGATCGCGCCACGGCTTCGAGCTTCCGACACGCTTCTGTCCAACACGTCGTCGCGCCAGCCCGTGCGCGACGCGGCCTCCGCGCGACGCAGCCCGCGCTCGCCCGACGACACGACGAAGAAGGCGAGCCGAGCCGCGTCGTCCGCGCCGTCGAGCGCGGCGAGTCGTTCCCGCGCCGCCGTGCGGTCGCGACCGCGACGCTTCTGCGCGTGCGCGTCCAGAATCTCGCCGCCCGCGAAGGTTCGCTGCGGCGAGTACGTGCGGACGATGAAGCGGTCGCCGGGCAGCGCGACGATGGGGGATTCGAGACGAAGCTGCGCCAACCCGCTCGCGCCCGGCGCAATCTCGCCCGACTCTTCCAGCACGGCAACGCGCGCAAGCGACTCCGACGTTCCGTGATGCACGCGCACTCGCTGCCTCGTCTTCAGAGGGCGCGGCGAGTCCGCAAGAACCGCGACGCGCGCGTCAACTATCTGCGTAGCATTGAGACGCCCCGCGGGAGCGAGCGTCATCCCGCGCTCGACGCTCGACGCCTCGACGCCGCCGAGGTTGATCGCAGTCCGCTGCCCCGCCTCGGCTTTGCGAACGCCCGCGCCGTGAACCTGAAGCCCACGCACGCGCACGCGCACGCCCGCGGGCAGAAGCTCAAGCTCCTGCCCTTCTTCTATCTCGCCGGCGACGAGCGTGCCCGTCACGACCGCGCCGAAGCCGCGCATCGTGAACGAGCGGTCAACGGGCAGCCGCGCCACCGCGTCCGAAGCGCGCGCGGGGACGCCGAGCGCAGCCTCGCGCAGAGCCTCTTTCAACTCTTCGATTCCCTGCCCCGTGCGCGCGCTCACCGCTACGATGGGCGCGTCTTCGAGGAACGACCCCGCGACAAGCTCTTCGGCTTCGGCGCGGACAAGCTCAAGCAGTTCTTCGTCAACCATGTCGGTCTTCGTGAGGACGACGAGGCCGGACTTAACGTCGAGCAGGCGGCAGATGTCGAAATGCTCGCGCGTCTGCGGCATCACGCCCTCGTCCGAAGCGATGACGAGCGCGACCAGATCAACGCCATGCGCGCCCGCCAGCATGTTCTTCACGAACCGCTCGTGCCCCGGCACGTCCACGAACCCCAAGCGCACGTCGCCCAGATCAAGCTCCGCGAAGCCCAGATCAATCGTGATGCCGCGTCGCTTCTCCTCCGGCAGACGATCCGCGTCCACGCCCGTCAAGGCGCGCACCAAGCTCGTCTTCCCGTGATCAATGTGCCCGGCTGTGCCGACGATTACAGATCGCATACTGGTGAATGGTGAATGGTAAATGGTAAATGGTGGTTGAATGCCGTCCATGTTGAGTTGTAATCATCAAGACGATTACTGCTCAGCGACCATTCACTATTTACCATTTACCTGCTCACAGCCACTTGAAGACGCTGACGACGTTGGAGAAGTCGTCGCGCCAGAGTACGAGTTTGTGCGTTCGTCCGTCGAGCGGTCGCCAGCGCGCGTCCGTCGAGAGCGCGCCGAGGTCGCTGTCCGAGTGCGCGACGACGACCCACGTCGAGGGGTCTTTGCCAACGTCGTCGTTAGATTCTCTGTCGGCGAAGACGCGCGCAACAAGCCCCGCGTCTTGAGCGAGACCGCCGACGACGCGCTCAAGCTCTAGGCTGCGGCTTGAGACGTGGAAGACGACGAGTCCCGCGGGCGCGAGCTTCGAGAGGTAGAGCGCCAACGCCTCGCGCGTCAAAAGGTGAGCGGGCACGGCGTCGGAGCTGAAGGCGTCGAGCACGATGAGTCCGTAACTGCCCGGCGGCGCGTCGCGCATCCGCAGCCGCGCATCGCCCAACACGACTCCGACAGGCGCAGCGGCGCACGCGCTCAAATACTTGAAGAGCCTCGGATCGCGCGCCACACGCACGACCGCCGGGTCAATCTCGTAGAACGTCCACGCCTCGCCCGCGCGCGCGTATGCGGCGGTCGTTCCCGCGCCGAGGCCGACGATGGCTACGCTCCGCGCCGCGTCCGGCTTCGCGTTGAAAGCGTCGAAGACCGAGCCGAGCGGCCCCTCACGATGATAGTAGGAGAGCGGCTGGCATACGCGCGCAGGGTCTGTGTACTGGCTTCCGTGCAGAGTGCTTCCGTGGCGCAGCCAGCGCAGTTCGCCGGAGCCGCCGGTCGAGACGCGCAGCGTGCCGAAGAAGTTTCGCGACGCGTGCAATGTCATGCCCGCGTTCCCCGCGAAGATGACGCTTGCAAGCATGACCGCCGCGAGTCCGAGCGCGAAGCGCAAAGGTCGCGGCGCGTAGAAGTGGTTGAGCAGAAAGAGCGGGATGCCGAGCGTGAGTGCGACTCTCTCGACCTCCCTCATTTCAACACGCGACGCGACGAGCGTGAGCGCGGCAGTGAGCGCGAAGATGGCGAGCGGCAACACGAGGTCGAGCCTCTCCGCGCGCGGCTCGTTCTCGACAGCGACGCTTTCATCCTCGCTTCCGTCCTTGACTTCGCGCCCGCGCAATTTCAGTCCGAGCAGGCTTCGACCTCCGCGCCGAAACGCGGGGCGCAGGTAGCTCGCGAGCAGTATGACGAGCGGGTACTCGACGACCGTGTTGAAGACGAGCGGGGCGACGAGCGCGTTGAAGATGCCGCCCAAGACGCCGCCCACGGCGAGCCACAAATAGAACTCCGCGAGGTGTCGCGCAGAGGGACGCTCGTCCGCGAGTTGCCCGTGGCAGACCAACGCGGCTGTGAAGAGAAAGATGAGGTGGAAGAGTATGAGGAACCACGCGGGCTGCGTCGCGCCCGAAAGGTATATGAGCGCGAGCAGCGTCGCCGCGCCCGGCAGCAGTCGCGCCGCGAGCCAGCGCGGCATGATCTGACGGCGCGCGAACACCAGCACGAAGCTCAAAAGGTAAAGCGACAGTGGGATGACCCACAGCAGAGGCACGGCGGCCACGTCGGTCGTGATGTACGTGGTCGCGCCCAGCACGAGGCTCGAAGGCACGAAGGCCAGAAGCGTCCAGCGCAGACGCTTCCGAATGGTTATAGGCTCGCCGGAGACATTCTGCGACGGAGGCTCTGTAGGGGCGGGGCTTGTCCCCGCCCGCTCAACCTCCGATGAACCCGACGCTGAATCATTTGAATCGTCGCGGGCGGGGACAAGCCCTGCCCCTACAGACTCGTCAATCGCGTCCCGCGTCTTTGAACGCGTGCGCCAAGCGATTGCCGCGCATGCCAAGACGAGCGCGACGAGCGCGCCGTAAGCGAGCGCCCACGTGCGGCTCTGCTCGCGTAGCGCGAGGCTCGGCTCTAACAGAACGGGAAAGCCGAGGAGCGCGACGAGGCTACCGGCGTTGCTCGCGGCGTAGAGAAAGTATGGGTCGGAGGCCGACGCCGTGCCGGTGCGCGAGAACCACTTCTGCAAAAGAGGCGCGCTCGCCGACAGCGCGAAGAAAGGCAAGCCCGTCGTCAATAGCAGTGTTTTCAAGAGCCAGCCGATGGGGCTTCCGTCTTCGGGGACGCCGCTCGCCGCCGACTCCGAGACGGCGATGGGAAACGAGAGCGCCGCCGCGACGAGCAGCGCGGCGTGCAAGATGATTTGCGCGCGCGTCGAGAGCCAGCGCGTCGAGACGAGGACGTACGCGTAGCCCGCCAGCAGCACGCCCTGAAAGAAGAGCATGCACGTGTTCCACACGGCGGGCGTCCCGCCCAGCAGCGGCAGAACCATCTTGCCGACTAGTGGCTGAACCCAGAAGAGCAGAAACGCGCTCAGGAAAAGCGTGACCGCGAAGAGGAAAGCCATGCGGGTGAATAGTAAATGGTAAATAGTGAATGGCAAAATGCCACGTCCACGCATCCACTATTTACCATTAACCATTTACTATTCACTACTTCACTATCTCGAAATCAATCCACTGCGTCGCCGTCCGCTGCTTCTCCGGCGCGAGCGCGTCCGTGACGACGACCTGCAAGACGTACTCGCCGGGCGTGAGGCCGGGGTTGATGCGAAGGCGCGTGCCGGATTGCAGATTCTTCACGTTGGTCTGCTTGCCCGGATCGAAGGGCGTCTCCGGCCCGGCGTAGACCTGCTGCCCGTCGCGGAACAGACGCATCTGCGTTCGCAGTTGCGGTCGGCTCGTGGCGTCGGCGCGCGCGTTGTAGATGTTGAAGAAGTAGTCCACGTTGTCGCCCACGCGGAAGCGTCGCACGGCGGGGCTGCCTGAAGAGTCCGGCTCAGACTGTTTGCCTTCGCTTGCCGCGGGAGCCGTGGTGAAGTTGGCATCCTGCATGATGATGCCTGAGAGCGCGAGCCGGTCTTTCTTCAGGTTCGGGACTTCGATGAACTGGCTGGCCGCGCCGAGCTTCTCGGTCGAGGCGTCGCGGACTGCGACGCGCAACTGGTACGCGCCCGGTTTCTTCACGGGGACGCGCATCGTGTAGACGAGGCCGTCTTTGCGGAGGATGTCTAACCCCTCGCCGCGCGCGCGCACGGTCTCGGTGCGGTTGATCTGGTCAATCACCTGTCCCTGCTCGCCGAACGTAAGCGCGATCACGTCAATGACGGCTTTGCGCCAGCCGTCAGCCTCCTCCGTGAAGTTAACGTTGCTCATGTCAATGTGTAT
>DASQLL010000175.1:0-15748 GCA_035630035.1 Pyrinomonadaceae bacterium
CCTTGAATCTTAAGGGCCGCGCGGCGCGCGCGCAAGCGTGCGTGTTTCGGGCGCGTGCGCGGCGGGTGCTAGAATGCCGGCTCGGTCTGTAACCGTTATTACGTCAAACAAGAAGCGATGGACTTGCGAGAAATAGAACGGCTGTTACGCGCCTTTAAATCGGGCGAGCTGGACGAGCCGGAGGCGGCGCGGCGCATCGGCGACCTGCACTTCGAGGACATCGGCCACGCGCGCGTTGACCACGCGCGCGCCGGGCGTCAGGGCTTTCCCGAAGTCGTCTTCGGTGCGGGGAAGACGCGCAGGCAGGTGGTCGAGATCGTCGAAGCGCTCGCGCGACGCGCGCCCAACGTGCTCGTGACGCGCACGGACGAAGCAACGTTCGGCGAAGTCCGCAACGTCTGCACAGAGGCCGAATGGCACGAGTCTGCTCGCATGATACGCGTCCTGCGCGACCGCACGGAGCGCGGCGCGGGGAAGATCATGGTCGTCACCGCGGGCACGAGCGACATTCCCGTTGCCGAAGAGGCCGCGCTCACAGCCGAGGCGATGGGCAACCGCGTCGAGCGAATCTGGGACGCGGGCGTCGCGGGCATTCATCGAATCATGGCCGAGCGCGAGCGTCTGCGCGCGGCGCGCGTCTGCATAGTCGCGGCGGGGATGGAGGGCGCGCTTCCTTCGGTCGTCGGCGGATTAGTCGCCGTCCCCGTCATCGCAGTCCCGACGAGCGTCGGCTACGGCGCGAGCTTCGGCGGCGTCGCAGCGCTCCTCGGCATGCTCAACTCGTGCGCCTCGAACGTCACGGTCGTAAACATAGACAACGGCTTCGGCGCGGGCTTTGTCGCGAGCCTCATCAACAGAAACGCTGAACGCGGAATGATGAATGATGAATAAGAAAAAAGTCTTGCTCATTATATTCATCATTCATCATTCCGCGTTCTGCGTTTTCCTTGCGGGTTGCGGTGCGCGTCGCACGCCGAATCTTGAGCGCATCTTCGCGGGCGCGCGCGAGCGAAAGGGCAAGCGGCCCGTCATCGTCATCCCCGGCATACTCGGCTCGCAGATTGTGAACCGCAGGACGGGTGAGGTTGTGTGGCCGTCCGTCTTTCGCTCGGACGTTGACGGGCTGAGCCTGCCCGCGACGCCCGACCTCGCCTCCAACCGCGACGATCTGGTCGCCACGAAAATCGTCGAGACGGCGAAATTCATAAAACTCGCCCCCGAAATTTACGTCTATCGCGAACTGCTCCGCGCGCTCGAAAATTACGGCGGCTACCGCGAGGGCGACTGGGACAATCCCACCGCGGAAGGCGACCGCGACACCTTCTACGTCTTCCCATACGACTGGCGGCGCGACAACGTCGAGTCGGCGCGTCTGCTCGTCGCGCGCGTCGAGGCTTTGAAGCTCAAGCTCGGTCGGCCCGATTTGCGCTTCAACGTCGTCGCGCATTCGATGGGCGGACTCGTCGCGCGCTACGCCGCGATGTACGGCGACCGAGACCTCCCTGCGGAAGGCTTGGAGCCTCGCCCCGACTGGTCTGGGGCGAGCTTCGTCAGCAAGATTTTCATGTTCGGCACGCCGAACGGCGGCTCCGCGTCGGCGTTCGCTTCGCTCCTTGAAGGCTACTCGGTGACGGAGGGCTTGCGCCGCCGCGTGCGCCTCCTGAACAAGCTCTCGCGCGAAGACCTTCTGACCTCGCCCGCGATATTTCAACTGCTGCCGCACGCATCGCAGGCGCGTTTCCTAGACGAGCGTTTGCAGCCCGTCGCACTCGACCTATACGACCCCGAAACGTGGCGTCGCTACAGTTGGGCCGCCGTCAGCGACCCGGAGTTCCGCGCCGCATACGCGCGCGGCGCACCGGAGGGCCTGGAGTCGCCGACGCACAAGGGCACGCTCTCGGAACTTGACGCATACTTCGCCGCCGCGCTCCGCCGCGCGCAACGCTTTCACGAAGCCCTCGATGCGGCTGGCGACGAGTCGGGCAGCGCGCCCGTCAAGCTCTTCGCCTTCGGCGGCGACTGCGAGGAGACGCTGACCGCGCCCGTCGTCTTTCAAGACGAGAAGACCGGACGCTGGCTGACGCTCGTGCGCCCACGCTCGCTGCCCGGCGCGGACGGTAAAAAGATAGGGCGCGGAGTGGTCGAGCGCGCGATGTACGAGCCGGGCGACGGTCGCGTCACGCGCTCCTCGCTGCTCGGCCTCGGCGCGGGCGGCACACGCGCGAGCGTCTTCTACGAGACCGCGCTCCCCGTCGTCTACGCAGTCTTCGCATGCGACCTGCACAGCGAGCTTCAGAGCAACAAGACGCTGCAAGACAACGCGCTCACGCTGCTCGTCCATGAAATGACGAACTGAGCGCATCGCTCACTAGAGCGGTTTTCCGTTGAGCTAACCAACGACCGTTTAGAGGCGGGCAATGCCCGCCGTCTCAAGCTCCGATGGTTGAGCCGGCGGGCACTGGCCCGCCTCTAAACGATTGGTAAACTGATTTGAAAACCGCTCTAGGGGCTATGCCCGACGTTCGTTAAATGCCAACTCACAGGCCGGACAATGCACGCATCTGAACCTGCGCGACGACTTCATCAATACTGACATCTTCAGACTGCTTCGTTGCCCGGTCGAACAGTTCGACTTTGCCGTCGGCTATCTTCTTGCCGACGGTCACGCGGAAGGGGATGCCTATGAGGTCTGCGTCCTTGAACTTGACGCCGGCGCGCTCGTCGCGGTCGTCGAGTATGACTTCGAGGCCGCCGCGCCTGAGGTCTTCGTAAAGACGCTCGCCCGCGTCGGTCATCTCCTTCTGCTTCATGTTCGTGATGGTTACGACCACGTCGAAGGGCGCGATTGCTTTCGGCCACTTGATGCCGTCCGAGTCGTTGTTCTGCTCGATGGCCGCGGACATTATGCGCTCGACGCCGATGCCGTAGCTGCCCATCACAATCGGGACTTCCTTGCCGTCCTGCGTCAAGACCTTCGCGCCCATCGAGTCGGAATACTTCGTGCCGAGCTTGAAGATGTGGCCTATCTCCATCGCCTTGAACACGTCGAGCGTGCCGGTCTCGCAGCTCGGGCACGCCTCGCCAGCCGTGACGGTACGCAAATCTGCCCACTTGTCGGGGTTGATGTCGCGCCTTACGTCCACGCCGCGTATGTGGAAGTCGTCGCGGTTCGCGCCCGTGGTCATGTTGCGGCGGCCACGCAGGGCTTCGTCGGCGATGATGTGGACGCCCTTCTTCGCATCGCCTGCCTTGTCGCGCGCGCCGACGCCGCCGAGGCTGCCCGCGCTTGCGCCGAGCAGTTCACGAATCTCTTCGGGGTGCGCCGCGCGCACGGCGGACGCGCCGAGCGAGTCGCCGAGCTTCGTCTCGTGTAGCTGGTGGTCGCCGCGCAGGAGCGCTAGAACAGGGAACTGCTCCTGCGTCGCTGCGTCGGTGGCGACGTAAACGAGCGTCTTGATCTGACGCGAGGCCTCCGCGCCGCCCTCGAATTTTGTCAAATCTTCGATGGTTCGCACGCCGGGCGTCGGGAACTCTATGGGCATGTCCGGCCCGACCTCGTCTTCAATCGAGGGCAGGCGCGAAGTGGCCTTCTCAAGATTGCCCGCGTAGCCGCAATTGGCGCAGACGGCGATGAAGTCCTCGCCCGCGTTCGTGCGCGCCATGAACTCGTTCGACGACGAGCCGCCCATCGCGCCCGAAGACGCTTCGACGATGTGATACTCGATGCCGCAGCGGTCGAAGATGCGCTTGTAGGCTTCGCGCTGGTCTTCAAATGATTCATCGAGTCCGGCTTGGTCAACGTCGAACGAGTATGCGTCCTTCATGATGAACTGGCGTAGGCGCATGAGGCCCGACTTCGGGCGCTCCTCGTCGCGGAACTTGGTCTGAATCTGATACCAGACCTGCGGGAGCTGTTTGTAGGAGCGAATCTCGTGGCGCGCAATCGAGGTGAACACTTCCTCGTGCGTCATGCCGAGGCACATGTCCGCGCCCTTCCGGTCTTTGATGCGGAACATCGTCTCGCCCATCACGGCCCAACGCCCCGACTCCTTCCAGACTTCGGAAGGGTGCAGCGCGGGCAGGAAGAACTCCTGACCGCCGATGCGGTTCATCTCCTCGCGTATGATCTTCATCGCGCGCTGCGCGACGCGCTCGGCGAGCGGGAGGAAGGAGTAAATCCCTGAGCCTAGCTGCCTGATGTAGCCCGCGCGCAAGAGAAGGCGGTGCGAGACGACCTCCGCGTCGGCGGGGTCTTCGCGAAGTGTGGGGATGAAATATTTTGACCAGCGCATAGAGTTTTAAACCGAAGTCTCCTTGTCGAAAATCCGCGACACAAAATGAACCGCCATTCTCGCGCAAGCGCGTGTCGCAGCGCAACGTGCCGGGGAGCGGACAGGATTACATTGATTCTTAAATCTTGGGTGACAGGCGATTCACCGCAGAGGCGCAGAGGACGCGGAGGGGGCGCAGAGAAAGCTCCACTCTCTGCGCCCCCTCCGCGTCCTCTGCGCCTCTGCGGTGAGCTGTCCGTTACTTTACACTCAAGAATGAAGAAACTTCAGGCGTAGGACTGTCCACATTAAATTGCAGCACAGCGCGGTGCGCTTAAACGGGCGTCTTCGTTACGGCGTGGCCGAGCATCAGCCATTCGTCCGCGCCGTATTGAAAAATCAGAGGAGCGGGCAGCAGGCTGCTTTCGAGCGTGATCGTTTCGGGGAGCCAGCCGGGGTTGAGGCCCGAACCTTGCGCGGCAATCGTCAGGCTGATGATGCCGCCGATGTCCTCTCCTTCCAGCGTCAGAAAATCCTCGCCGCCTCGCTCAAGCACGCCCCTGAAATCTGCGTCCAGCGTAGACTCCAGAACGCCCGCCGATCCCTGAAGCGTGAACCGCACGGGCACGTCCGTCCCCGCGAAAGACGCGGCGCGCGTTTTGATGTTCAGCAGATAAGTGGGCGGCGGCGACTGCGCGAAGGGGTTGTAGCCGTTTTGCGCCAACTCGTACATGGGTAGGAAATGTTCGTCGCTCAGAATTTTCAAAAGATGCGGCACTACGTCAACGTCAACGATGATGCCGTCAATGTGCAGGTCGAGGAAACTGCGTATCGGCGACTCGCGGGCCAGAACCCACGTGTAGACGAGCTTGAAACCGTCGCCGCCGCTCCGTGCCTGCAAGCGCTTCGCCCGCATGATTGAACTGAACAAGCCGAACTTGATGTCGCTGACGATACTCCCGTTCGCGTATGTGAACCGTCTCTGCCCGCCTGATCTAAAGCCGGCTTCAACGTCGGCGGCGGACTTCTCCTCGTCAACGCCGACGGCGACGTTCTCTTTCGTCTGGTCGAAGGCGTTCAGGAAACCGATGTCGGAAAGGGAACTGACGGTAATCAAAATCGCCACGCCGCTACAGACCGGATGGGCGGAAAAATTATCGAAGACGACGTTGATGAACTCGTTGATGTCGAACTCTGGCGTCTTGATGTCGAAGGCGATCAGGGCGAGGTTGTAACCGTTGCCTGCGTCCGTGAGCATGCGTCTGAGGCCCTGCAAATAAGTGACGAGGCTGTGCTCGCGTGTGAAAGGGTTCGAGCCGAGCGTGCCGTGACTGACGAAGAAACGATCTGGGGTTTCCGCGTCGAAACAGACGTCAGGCTCGAGCGCGTTCGCGCCCGCCTTCAAAAACTCTTCGGCTTCCTCAAGTGTGTTAGGGTTGTGCGCCAGTATGTAGAATTTCTGTTTTTGCATAGCGTTCGAGCGGACGTGAGGCCGACGACAGTCTCTGAAGTCGGCAAGCAGGATGGAAGATCGAGTCGCGGCTCCCCGTGCTGGACGGAGCGCTTTATATGCCCGCGCGTTTTAACTGTCAAGCGATTTGCGAATGACGAGAGTCATCATCGTCGGCGGAGGCATCGGCGGACTGACAACCGCGCTGGCCCTGCGCCGTGAGGGCTTCAAGCCGGAGGTGTTCGAGCAAGCCCCCGCGCTTCTCGAAGTCGGCGCGGCAATCGCCGTGTGGCCGAACGCGATGCGCGTCTTGCGGAGGCTCGGCGTGGGCGAGGCCGTGCGCGCGAGGGGCGGACTGCTCGAAGAGGCGCGCTGGCTCGACCGCGGCGGCGGGCTACTCAAACGGTTCGCGCTTCCCGGCGGAGATGTGACGGGCGTCGCGCTCCACCGCGCAGACTTGCAGGGCGCGTTGCTGCGCGCTCTGCCGCCGGAGTCGGTTCACTTGGGCAAGACGTTCGAGGGGTTCGATCTTGAGAGCGATGCTGTTCGCGTCAGGTTCGCAGGCGGCGAGACAGAGGTGTGCGACGTTCTGGTCTGCGCGGACGGGCTGCACTCGCGCGGGCGCGCGCAGCTTCTCGGCGACGGCGAGCCGGTCTATCGCGGCTACACGGTCTGGCGCGGCATCGCGCGCCTTGAGCATCCTGCGCTCGCGCCGCGCACGGCGTCGGAGATTTACGGGAGGGGGCAGCGTTTCGGAATCGGGCCGGTCGGGATGGGTCGCACGGGTTGGTGGGCTACCGCGAACGAGCCGGAGTCGGCGGCGGAGCTGCCGTCCGAGCATCAGAAGAAACTGCTTCGACTGTTCGGCGCGTGGCGGTCGCCCGTGGCCGAGTTGATAGAAGCGACTACGACAGAGACTATCCTGCGAAACTCAACATACGACCGACCTCCCGCCGCGCGTTGGGGCGTGGGGCGCGCGACGCTCCTCGGCGACGCCGCGCATCCGATGACGCCGAACTTCGGGCAGGGCGGCTGCATGGCGATTGAGGACGCCGCCGTCCTCGCGCGATGCCTTGCGAAATACGCGGACGCGAGTGGCGCGCTTCGCGCTTACGAATCGCACAGGCGCGCACGCGCCTCGCGCGTCGTCGGCTATTCGTTGCGTTACGGCGCAATCGGACAGTGGCAGAGTCCGTCGGCTGTGCGTCTGCGCGGGGCGTTGCTTTCGACCATCCCCGAATCTTTGTTAAGAAAGTTGCTGGGGCTGATTTTCGACTACGATGCTTACGAGGTGGAAGTATGAGTATTGCCCCGGTGCATTGAGAGGAGTAGGATGCGCGTGTGAAAGTAGGCGCGCTGATTCTGGCCCTGATGCTGGTCGCCGTTTCCCACGCGTGTGGCCGCGCGAAGCTAAGCGCCCTCGCCCCGGTGGTGTCCGGCCTAAGCGCGCACAAGCCTGCGACCGAGGCCTCCCCGACGCCGACGCCGGAGAAGATTGACTTCGCCAAGCAGGTTAGACCGATACTTGAGTCGCGCTGCACGCCCTGCCATTTCGCTGGGGGGAAAATGTATCAACACCTACCATTCGACCGCGCGGAGACAATTAAGCTGCTGGGGGAGAAGCTGTTCAGCCGTATCAAGGACGAGAAAGAACAGCATCTGATTCGTGAGTTCCTCTCGCAACAGTCGGAATAAAGCAAAGTCAGAAGTCAGAACGCTGAACGCTGAACTGAAAGACGGTTGTTTTCAGTTCAGCGTTCAGCGTTCTGACTTCTGACTTTGTCTTACTTCTTGCTCTGCTCGCCGACTTCCTTCTGGAGCGTCTCGATGCGACGCTGAAGGTTGCCCTTCATCTGTTCGTCGGTCGTCTTCTCGACGGCTTTCTTGAGGGCCATGATCTGCGCCGTCTGGAGCGCGCGGTCGGCTGGGACTTTCACGTCCGGCTCGACGCCCGTGCCTTCCCAGTTGGTCTTCGTGATGGGGTTGACCGCGCGGCCCGTCGGGATGAACGCGCCGAAATGCTCCGAGAGACGGTTTGAGCCGCCGGGGTTCGCGCCGCCGCCCGTGGTCTCGCCGATGATCGTGGCGCGCTTCAGAGCCTTGAGGTTGTTGGCGAACTCTTCCGCGCCGGAGAAAGTGTAGTTGCTCGTCAGAACGTAAACGTCCTTGTCGCCGTAACGCTTGCCCGCGACATCCTTGAGCGTCCAGAACTCTTGGACGCGCTCGCCCTTGCCTTCACGCCAGTGGAGGTTGTTCAGGTGGACAGGCTCTTTGCCGAAAAGATACGAGCTGATTTGCGCGACCATTTCGGGATCGCCGCCGCCGTTCTTGCGAAGGTCGAAGATGATAGCGTCGGTGTTGGAGAGGAAGTTGAAAACAGAGGCCACGGTGTCTTTGCCAAGCTCAGGCGCGAAGAAGCCTCGGAAGTCCACGTAGCCGATGTTGCCGGGCAGTCGCTCGACTTTCTCGAAGCCGTAGTTGATGCGCGCCATGTACTGGCGGAACTGCTCGCGCTCCTCCGCGCTCGGCTCGCGCTGTTGTTCGGGGCGCGGGGGGATGGGCTGGTACGAGTAGCGCACGCGCAGGTGCTTGTCGCGGCTCACGCCTTGAACGTCTTCGGTCAAAGTCTTCGCGAACTGCTTCGCGCTCGTGATCTGGTCGTAGTCGCCTTTGCTCACGCGCGCGCGCACCGCCTGCTCGATCTTCGCAGCCGTGTCGGGGAAGACGTATGTGTCGTTGAGCCGCTTGAGGAGGTTGTCAATCACCTCTTTGCGCGTGGCGGCGTCAATCGTCGTGTCGGGCTGTTCGGGCGGCCCCTGCTGCGCGGGAACTGTGTTTGGGTCGCCGAGCATGAAGCACGTGAAGAGGGTTAGCGCGAAGAGGGCTTTGAGCTTGTTCATCGTCTTAAATCTCCTTGTCTGAAGTGGGCGGCGTTTGACTCGTGACTGAAATCGGCTTTCAGTCATAGTTTACGACAGAAGGGGTCGAAAGTTCCAGTTTTTGCGGCAAGACGGCGTTGCGAGCGAGTTTGCAGCGCATCGGGAAGAAATTAACAGGGATGGACAGGATGGGCAGGATAAGGGGTTGAAGATTTCAAATCCGTATTACTATTTTTATCCTGTTCATCCTGTCCATCCCTGTTAATAAATTGCGTATCAACCTCGCGGCTTGATTTAGCAGACGATACCCCTCGCTAATACTCACGGTACTCTAATGCGACCGCGTTGCGGGCGCGCGGGGCGTGTTGTAACATCGGGCCACAAAAAATCAAGCAGTTTCCGAAGACAAGCCGCGGGCCGGGAGGATTTTGAGGATGAGCGACCTTTTGAACGCGCCTTTGGCCGAGGTTGACCCGACTATCAGCCGCGCTATTGACGACGAGGCGAGGCGTCAGGCCGAGGGGCTTGAGCTGATAGCCTCGGAGAACTTCGTCAGCGAGGCCGTGCTGGAAGCGATGGGTTCGGTCTTCACGAACAAGTACGCCGAAGGCTACCCGCGCAAGCGTTACTACGGCGGGTGCGAGTTCACGGACGTTGTCGAGCAGACGGCGATTGACCGCGCCAAAGAGTTGTTCGGCGCAGACCACGCGAACGTGCAGCCGCACAGCGGCTCGCAGGCGAACATGACCGTCTACTTAGCCGCGCTCCAGTACGGCGACACGATCCTCGGCATGAACCTCTCGCACGGCGGCCACCTGACGCACGGGCATCCTTTGAACTTCTCAGGCTTCAGTTACAAAGTCGTCGAGTACGGCGTCTCGCGCGAGACGGAGCAGATTGATTACGACGAGCTTGAGCGCATCGCGCAGGAGCATAACCCGAAGCTCATCGTCTGCGGCGCGTCGGCCTACCCGCGCACGATTGACTTCGAGCGCATCGGCGCAATCGCGCAAGGGATAGGCGCGCGCGTGATGGCAGACATCGCGCACATCGCAGGCCCCGTCGCCGCGGGCCTCCACCCTTCGCCCGTCCCGCACGCCGACTACGTGACGACGACGACGCACAAGACGCTGCGCGGCCCTCGCGGCGGACTCATACTCTGCCGCGCCGACCACGCCGCCGAAGTTGACAAGAAACTCTTCCCCGGCATACAGGGCGGCCCGCTCGTGCACATCATCGCCGCAAAAGCCGTCGCCTTCGGCGAAGCGCTGCGCGACGATTTCAGAGACTACCAGCATCGCATACTCGTCAACGCACGCGCGCTCGCAGGCGAGTTGCAGGAGCAGGGCTTCCGGCTCGTCTCCGACGGCACGGACAACCACCTCGTGCTGGTTGACGTGTTCATGGGCGGTAAGGGCGTGACCGGCAAGGTCGCGGAAAAAGCGCTCGAAGCCGCGGGGATAACGGCCAACAAGAACACGATCCCCTTCGACACGAACAAGCCGTTCGTCGCTTCCGGCATCCGTCTGGGCACGCCCGCGCTAACGACGCGCGGCATGGGCGAGGACGAGATGCGGCAGATCGCGCGTCTCATCGCAGCCGTGCTGCACGACCCTGAGTCGGAGGAGGTGAGAAGTCGCATCCATCAGTCCGTGCAGGAACTCGCCGGACGCTTCCCGCTCTACCCGCGCCGCGTGCGCGCGCGCGAGCCGGAGATGGGCGCGATGGGCGCGGACTGAAGCGATGACGCTTAACGATTGACGCTTCCCGTTTACGGGGGCGCGCGCGCCGTCGCAAAAAATTGCCTGCAAGAGTTTTCGTTCTGCTATGATGTCGCGCCTAGCCCGAAAACGCTTCGAGCCATCGCGTCGAGTTTCAAGAGGAACACACGGCGTAACACTTGCCTACGTCATACCGCTTCCGGCATGGCGGAGTTTCACTAAAAGGAGAAGACCTCATGTCCGATCAGAACAACACGACGTCCACGGGAAACGTTGATCCGTCCGAGGAGCCGAGCAGCTCTCAAGCCTCGGTTGACCCGTCCGAGGAGCCTAGCGGCGGCTCTGTAGCCTCGGTTGACCCGTCTGAGGAACCTAGCGGCGGCTCTCAAGCCTTGAAGGGGGACGGCCCCAACGAGCCGCAATAATGGCGGCGACTCCGGCGACGGCGTAATCGTCGCCGGGTAGCAATCGAAGCGACGCCTTGAACGGACACGCCCGCGCGAACGCCGCGAGCAGCGTCAACACGTCGCGAAAACATCCGACCATCAGCCAGTAGTCAAGCAGAGGCTTCGGCCTTTACATTAGGAGCGAAAAACTTCGGCTTTTGAAAGCACGAATGAAAGCGCCGTCCACAGGGGGCGGCGCTTTCTAGCTGCCGTCTTAAGCTCCATTCCCGCACAATTATTGCTTTCACCCTCCTTGTCCTTGTGCTATAGGGTAAGCAATGCACAAGGCATTCAAGTACAAGTTGCACGTCTCGCGGGCGGTGGGAGAAAGATTGGCGGCTACGCTTGACGTGTGCCGTGAGTTGTACAACGCCGCTTTGCAAGAGAGGCGAGACGCCTACCGTCTGGCGGGCGTCTCGCTCAACTACTACAACCAAGCTCAGCAACTGCCGGTCATCAAACAAGAATGCCCTGACGTAGCCGCTGTCCACAGTCAAATCTTACAAGACACTTTGAGGCGCGTGCAGAAGACTTTTGACAGCTTTCTACGGGGGATTAAAGCCGGAGAAAGAGTGGGCTATCCGCGCTTCAGAAGCAAAAACCGATATGATTCGTTCACCTACCCGCAATTGGGGTGGAAGCTTTCCGGCAATAAGCTGACGCTCTCGAAGATTGGCAGTTGCCGCATATATCTCTCACGTCCCGTCGAAGGCGCAATCAAGACTGTAACCGTCAAGCGAGAGGCTGACGGTTGGTATGTATCTTTCAGTGTTGAATGTGATCGGTGCCGCTACATCCCGAAGACGGGCGCGAGCGTCGGCGTAGATGTCGGCATTGAGAATTTCGCCACGCTTTCGACAGGAGAGAATGTTACCAACCCACAACATCTGCGCCAAACAGAGCGGAGATTGAAACGAGCGCAGCGCAACATCAGCCGTAAGAAACGAGGCGGTCAGAGATGGCAGAAGGCAGTGCATTTGCTCAGAAAGCAGCACGCCGAAATCAAACGGCGACGGCTCGACTTCTTTCACAAATTGACTCTGCAACTGATTCGAGAGTTTGACAACATCGCCGTCGAGGACTTGAACATTAAAGGCATGGTGAAGAACCATCACCTTGCCAAAAGCATTGCGGACGCAAGTTGGGGAATTTTCATTTCCATACTCGAATGTAAAGCGGCAGAAGCTGGCAGACGGGTTGTGAGAGTTCCGGCGGTGTATACTTCACAAGATTGCAGCGCGTGTGGCGCGCGAGTCAGAAAAACTCTCGCCACAAGGGAGCATCGGTGTCTTGAATGTGGAATTGTGCTTCACCGTGACCATAACGCTGCTATCAATATCAACGCGAGGGCATTGCGTTTGGGGATGGAGAAGGTTGCTTCTCCGTGTGAACCAAGAACCTACTCTGCTTAGACAGGGAATCCTTGCGCTTTTAATGCGGGGAGGATGTCAAACTGACTGCTGGCTTTTGCTATAGAAGAAGTCTTCGGTCGCAGCAATAAGATGCGCGATATCCGGTTATGGAAAAAGATATTACTTTTCATTACCCGCATGACTTACTAAGCCTCTTAATAGATGCAATACCTGCACTCTGCCGCTCCAAGAAAGACGTAATCCTTTTTTTTAAAGGTGCTGGGATTGCCCCGGGTATCACTAACGACCTTGTCAGAAAGATTAACAATGACAAAGACTCTATAAGAAAGCACGAGATAGTTCGGACTGTGCTTACTCGTCTCAATGAGAAAGGTGAGGCTACGCTCCGAGAGCGAAGAGAGGTTCTCAAGCGAGTTGTCGAGTTTGAAGATTTTTCTGCTTGCTGGCCGTCTGATCAGCTAAAGGCGAAGGGGCTGGTTGCTGAGATTAGACGTGTCATTAACGTCAAAGATGCTTTTACGCGAATGGACTTGGAGAGAGAGGAAGAGCGGAAAAAACGACAAGGAGCGCAAATAGAAAAACGTAAGAAAGATGAACAGCACAGGGAAGACCTTCGCAGAGTGCGAGCCGAGTTACTTTCTCTTTTTAAAGAAACAGACCCTCGTAAGCGTGGAACGTTGCTTGAAGTTGTTCTGAATAAACTTTTTGAGGTTAATGGCTTTCTTGTGCAAGAAGCATTTACCCTAAAAGGTACTGACGGAGAGGGCATAATAGAGCAAATTGATGGAGTAGTTGCACTTGATGGAAGTTTTTATCTTGTAGAAATGAAGTGGTGGGATAAGCCACTGGGTAAAAATGATGTAACGCCACACCTGCTTAATGTGTATCATAGGGGGCAAACGCGCGGGATTTTTATATCAGCTTCTGGCTATACAGAACCTGCCATAACATTGTTCCGGGACGCTCTTCAAAAAAGTATCTTTGTGCTTTGCAAATTGGAAGAAATAGTCTTTCTTCTTGAGAAAGAAGGCGATTTAAAAGAACTGTTCAGAGAGAAAATCAAAGCGGCTGCTATTCACAAAAACCCCCTCTATGAGCCTCTGAGTTTTAATGCGGTTTGAGATCGAACATCTCACCCACCTTAGCGAAGAACACTGTAAAATAGTCTGAGCATTTTCACTTGATCAGTTGTAGCTAACGACAAGCTGTATGGAAGAAATCTTCGGCCCACGCGGCCTCATCGCGAGCGCGCACCCTGAGTACGAGCATCGGCCCGGCCAGATCGAGATGGCCGAGGCCGTTCTGCGCGCGTTCGAGGAGCGTAGGCATCTCATCGTCGAGGCGGGAACGGGGACGGGAAAGACGCTCGCCTATCTCGTCCCTGCGGTCGCAGCCGCGCTCGAACGTGGCGGGCGCATCGTCATCTCGACGGGCACGAAGAACCTGCAAGAGCAGTTGATGGAGAAGGACATCCCATTTCTCCAGAGCGTTCTGCCGCGCAAGTTCACAGCCGCGTACATGAAGGGTCGCTCGAACTACGCGTGCCTACAGAGAGTCAAGCGCGCCGAGACCACTCCGATACTCGACGGACTCGACGACGTTGACCACTTCGACCTTGTGCGGCGTTGGTCGCGCGAGTCCGAGACGGGCGACCGCGCGGAACTGACGGAGCTTCCCGAAAATCTCTCCTTCTGGCGTCACATAGACGCGCGCTCCGAAATCTGTATGGGGCAAAAATGCCCCGACTACGACGCCTGCTACATCACGCGCATGCGACAGCGCGCCTCGGACGCCGACATCGTCATCGTCAACCACCACCTCTTCTTCGCAGACCTCGCGCTGCGCGGCGGCGAGTACGGGCAGGTCATTCCCGATTACTCCGCCGTAATCTTCGACGAGGCGCATCAGGTCGAGGACGTGGCCGCCGAATACTTCGGCTTTCAGGTGTCGAACTATCAGATCGAGGACATGCTGCGCGATTTGCAGATGCTTCCCGTGACGGACGCGGGGTTGAATCGTGAATTGACGCGCGCCGCCGGGCGCGTCGCGCGCTTCGGCGATCAGTTCTGGATGGGCTTTCGCGAGGGGCGCGGCGAAGAGGGGCGCACGTCGCTTCAGCCCGGCACGTTCGCGCGCAAGACCGCTTCGGGCGAGATAGAAGCGACGACGCTCGGCGAAAGTTATCTGGGACTCGACGGCGCGCTCCAACGCATGGAGACGACGCTCGACGTAATTCGCGACAAGCCGCCTGAGATTGAAAACCTTCTGCGGCGCATACGCGAGACGCGCTTCCATCTTGAGTTCATCATCGCGGGCGACGACCGGCGCTACGTCTACTGGATGGAGCGGCGCGGGCGCGGCCTTTTCCTCCGCGCCTCGCCGATTGACGTGTCCACGCTGCTGCAAGAGAAGCTCTTCGAGCGCGTCGAGACGGTCGTGCTGACATCGGCTACGCTCGCGAGCGCGGGCAACTTCAACTTCATCAAACGTCGTCTCGGACTCGCCGCCGATGCGGAAGAGAGCGAAGGCGGCTTTACCTCCGCCGACAAGACGGACGACCTCGTCGCGCCTTCGGGCTACAACTACGAGGAGCAGGCCGTTCTTTATCTCCCGCCGCGAATGCCGGAGCCGCGCTCGCCGCAGTGGATCGAGCGCGCCGCCGCCGAGATCGTCGCGATGCTCAACATCTCGCAGGGCCGCGCCTTCGTCCTCTCGACATCATTGAGCGGCATGCGCGCGCTCTACGAGCGCGTCGCGCCGGAAGTTGATTACCCGTGCTTCATACAGGGCAGCATGGCGAAGGCGGGCTTGCTCGACAGATTTCGCTCGACGCCGAACGCGGTTCTCTTCGCCACGGCGAGCTTCTGGCAGGGCGTTGACGTGCGCGGCAGTCAGCTCTCGTGCGTCATCATAGACAAGCTGCCCTTCGCCGTGCCGACCGACCCCGTGGTGGCCGCGCGCCAGCGCTTCATAGAGGAGCAGGGCGGATCGAGCTTCTACGAGTACAGCGTGCCGCAGGCGATCATCACTTTGAAGCAGGGAATCGGTCGCCTCATACGCAGCACGACCGACCGCGGCCTGCTCGCCGTCCTCGACCCGCGCCTCCGCACAGCCGCCTACGGTCGCCTCTTCCTCGCGAGCCTTCCGCCGTGCCGAATCACTTCCAGCTTAGACGAAGCGGCGCGCGTGTTTGATGACGAGCTCAAAGTTCAAAGTTCAAAGCTCAAAGTCGGCGAGTCCGTGTAAGTCGGATTTCGGAGCGCGCCGGGCCTGCTTGCGACTTTGAACCTTGAACTTTAAACTTTGAACTATGTTTGAGGTGATGATCGAGCGCAACTTTTCGAGCGCGCACCAACTGCGCGGCTACAAGGGGAAGTGCGAGAACCTGCACGGCCACAACTATAAAATCGAGATTTACGCGCGCGGGCGCGAGCTGGACAACATCGGCCTGCTCGTTGACTTCGGCGAGCTTAAAGACGCTGCTGACGAAGTCGTCGCCTACCTCGACCACCGCAACATCAACGAGCTGCCGCCCTTCGACGAGGAGCTCAACCCGTCGGCCGAGAACCTCGCCCGCTACATCCTGGAGCGTGTCGCCTCACGCGTCG
>DASQLL010000176.1:0-9579 GCA_035630035.1 Pyrinomonadaceae bacterium
CAACGACAGCCTCGCCCCCGGCTCGAACTGGACGCTTCGCGAGGCGCGCTCGATCAACGACCGTGGGCAGATCGTCGGCATCGGCGTCAACCACGATAACAATCCCAATAACAACATCCACGCATTCCTTCTCACCCCCGACAACGTCGCGCCTTCGCCCTGTGACCAGCCCGGCAGCGTCGAGTTCAGCGACGCCACGTACAGCGTGAGCGAGGCGGGGACGAAAGCCACTATCACCGTGACTCGCACCGACGGCCTTGCCGGCGGGGTCTCCGTTGACTACGCTACCTCGGACGGGACTGCGACGACCGCCGACTCCGACTACCAGACGGCTTCCGGCACGCTCACCTTCGCCGAGGGCGAGACCAGTAAGACCTTCGACGTAAGCGTCACCGACGACACGTTCTTCGAGCAGGACGAGACCGTCAACCTCACGCTCTCGAACCCGCAGGGCGGAGCCACGCTCGGCACGCAAAGCACAGCCGTCTTAACGATCACGAACGACGACGTTGCCCCCATCCCCGGCACGCTCCATTTCAGCGCACCTGCCTACAACGTAGGGGAAGGCGCAGGCACGGCGACCATCACCGTCACACGTTCGGGCGGGAGCGACGGGGCCGTCTCGGTTGATTACGCCACTTCCGATGGAACGGCGACCGCCAACCCCAACGGTGATTACACGACGAACAGCAACACTCTCAACTTCGCCGACGGCGACACCGAGGAGACCTTCACAGTCGCCATCACCAGCGACGCGCTCGACGAAACGGACGAGACCGTTAACCTCACGCTCTCGAATCCGACGAACGGCGCGACGCTGGGCACGCAGAGTACCGCCACGCTAACCATCAACGACGACGACGGCGCACCGACCTTACAGTTCAGCTCCGCCACCTACAACGTCGGAGAGGGCGACGGCACGGCCACCATCACGGTCACGCGCACGGGCGGGAGCAACGCGGTATCGGTCAGCTACGCCACATCGGACGGCACGGCCAGCGCCGGCAGCGATTACACTGCGAACAGTAGCACTCTCAATTTCGCCGCCGGCGACAACGAGGAGACTTTCACGGTCGCAGTCGCCAACGACTCCGTACATGAAGGGTCGGAGACGGTCAACCTCGCAATCTCGAACCCGACCGGCGGCGCGACGCTGGGCACGCCCAGCACAGCCGTCTTGACGATTACCGACAACGATAACGCGCCGTCTTTCTCTATCGGCGACATAACGCTCGCCGAGGGCAACGCGGGAACAACCGAGTTCACCTTCACGGTGACGAAGACCGGCTCGACGGCGCTCGCGTCGAGCGTCAACTTCGCCACCGCCGACGGGACGGCGCAGGACGACAACCCGGCGACGGAGGACGACGACTATACGCCTGTAAGCAGCGGCACTCTCAACTTCGCCGCCGCCGACACTTCCAAGACGATCACCGTTCTCGTCAAAGGCAACACAATACCCGAAGGCAACGAGACCTTCTTCGTCAACCTTTCGGGCGCGTCGGGCGCGACGATTTCCGACAATCAGGCGCAAGGCACGATCTCGAACGACGACGCCTCGCTCTCCATAAGCGACGTGCCCCCCGTGACGGAGGGCAACTCCGGCACCGTGAACGCCGCCTTCAACGTGAGCATCCCGTTCGCGACCGTCAACACCGTCACGGTCAACTTCGCCACTGCCGACGGCACGGCCACCGCTGCGGGAAGCGACTACGCGAACAACTCCGGCACGCTCACTTTCAACCCCGGCGAGACGACCAAGACGGTCAACGTGACGGTCAACGGCGACACCGTGTTCGAGTCGAACGAGACGTTCTTCGTCAACCTCTCGTCCCCGTCGAACGCCACGCTCAGCGACGGTCAGGGCGCGGGCACCATCACGAACGACGACTCAGCGCCGACGCTCTCCATCAACGACGTGACGCAGGCGGAAGGCAACGCGGGAACAACCGAGTTCATCTTCACGGTGACGAAGACCGGCTCGACGGCGCTCGCGTCGAGCGTCAACTTCGCCACCGCCGACGGCACGGCGCAGGACGACAACCCCGTCTCGGAGGACAGCGACTATCAAGCGACGAGCGGCACGCTCACCTTCTCCGCCAGCGATACGACCAAGGAGATTAAAGTCAACGTCAACGGCGACTCGACGTTTGAGCCGAATGAGACTTTCACGGTCACGCTCTCGAACGCTTCAAACGCGACGATCAACGACAATCAGGCTACGGGCACAATCACCAACGACGACGCTGCTCCCGTCGCAGGCGCGCTCCAGTTCAGCTCCGTCACCTACATCATTGGCGAAGGCGCAGTCCCAAGCACAGCTACCATCACTGTCACACGTTCGGGCGGGAGCAACGGGGCCGTCTCAGTTGATTACGCCACGTCTAACGGCACGGCGACCGCCGGTCAGGACTACACGGCGAACAGCAACACTCTCAACTTCGCCGACGGCGACACTGAGGAGACTTTCACGGTCTCTATCTCTGAAGATGCGCTCGACGAGGCAGACGAGACGGTTACTCTGACTCTCTCGAACTCGACAGGCGGGGCTGCGGTCGGCACGCCTAACCCAGCCGTCTTGACGATTACGGACAACGACGACGCGCCCTCGCTATCAATCAATGACGTGACGGTGACGGAAGGCAACATCGGCACTGTCAACGCCGTCTTCAACGTCACGCTCTCCGCCGCCAGCGGCAAGACCGTCACGGTCAATTTCGCCACCGCCGATGGCACTGCGACGGCGGCAGACGGCGACTACCAGTCAATCGGCAACGGCAGCCTAACCTTCAACCCCGGCGAAACGCAGAAGACCGCCGAGGTGCAGGTCGTCGGCGACGCGAAGTTTGAGAACGACGAGACCTTCGTCGTCAACCTGTCGGGCGCGTCGAACGCAACCCTCCTGCCCGATGCACAGGGGCAAGGCACGATCAACAACGACGACTCGCAGCCTTCGTTCACCATCAACGACGTGCCGCTCGCCAACGACGTACCGCTCGCCGAGGGCAACACGGGAACGACCGAGTTCACCTTCACGGTGACGAAGACCGGCTCGACGGCGTTTGCATCGAGCGTCAACTTCGCGACCGCCGACGGCACGGCGACCATCACGGGCGGCGACTATCAGTCGAATAGCGGCACGCTCACCTTCGCCGCCAATGAGACGACCAAGCAGATAACAGTCAACGTAGTCGGCGACACTACCGACGAACAGAACGAGACCTTCTTCGTCAACCTGTCAGGCGAAACGGGCGCAACCATCAACGACCCGCAGGGACAAGGCACGATCACGGATGACGACGGCGCTCCGTCGCTGTCCATCTCCGACGTTACGGTAACGGAGGGCGACGGCGGCACGACCGACGCCGTCTTCAACGTGTCGCTTCTGCCGGCGAGCGGGCAGACCGTCACCGTCAACTTCGCGACCGCCGACAACACGGCGACCGCCGGAAGCGACTACATCTCGAACGGGGGGACGCTCACGTTTAACCCCGGCGAGACGGGCAAGACCGTCACCGTGCAGGTCAACGGCGACACCGCGAACGAAGCGAACGAGACCTTCTTCGTCAACCTTTCGGGCGAGACCAACGCCGCCGTGTCCGACTCGCAGGGCGTAGGCACAATCACGAACGACGACACGCCGCGCTTGCAGTTCTCCGAGGCCGTCTTTGCCGCCGACGAGAGCCTGCACTTCAAGGTCATCAACGTAACGCGGACGGGCGATGCGAGCATTCCCGTGACGGTTGACTACGTGACCTCGGACGGCACGGCCAGCCAGCGCAACGACTACACGTTCGCGTTCGGGACGCTGCGCTTCGCCGCGGGCGAAACGTCGAAGAGCTTTGAGCTGCTGCTCACGGACGATGCCTTCACTGAACCTGAACCGGACGAGACGATAAATCTCACGCTCTCGAACCCGACGGGCGGCGCTATCTTAGGCGCGCAAAGCACGGCCACCGCGTCGGTCGCCGCAAACGACAGCACGCCGCCGGCGTCGAACCCGATTGACGATGCGGCGTTCTTCGTCCGCATGCAGTATCACGACTTTTTGGGACGCAGGCCGGACGACTCCGGCTTCGGCTTCTGGACTGGCGGTATCACCTCCTGCGGCTCGAACGCGCAGTGCCGCGAGGTCAAGCGCATTGACACGTCCGCCGCGTTCTTCCTCTCGATTGAGTTCCAGAACACCGGCTACCTCGTCGAGCGGATTTACAAAGCGTCCTACGGCGACGCGACGGGAACGTCGAGGCTCACAGGCACGCCCGTGCAGATATCCGTCCCCATCATCCGCCTCTCGGAGTTTCTGCCCGACAGCGCAGTCATACGCGAGGGCGTCATAGTCAACGTGGGCGATTGGGAGCAGGTGCTTGAGAATAACAAGAACTCGTTCACGCTCGCCTTCGTGCAGCGTCAGCGGTTCGTTGACGCCTACGAGACGACGATGACGCCTGCCGCGTTCGTCCAGAAGCTCAAGGGCAACACCGGCGGCGCGCTGACGCAAGCCGAAGTTGACGCGCTCGTCGCGGAGTTCGGCGGCGCGGCCAACACGACTGACGTAACGAAGCGTGCGAGCGTGCTTCGCAAAGTCGCGGAGAATGCAGAGGTTGACCGCCGCGAGAAGAATCGCGCGTTCGTGCTGATGCAGTTCTTCGGATACTTGCAGCGCGACCCGGACGCAGCGCCCGACTCAGACCACACGGGCTGGAAGTTCTGGCTCGACAAGCTCGATCAGTTTGGCGGCGACTTCCGTCGCGCCGAGATGGTCAAGGCTTTCATCTCTTCGGGCGAGTACAGGAACAGGTTCGGGCAGTAGGCGTAATCCGTGGCACGAGTGTGATGCGCGAAGGGTGAAAGAGAGAGAAGCAGGCGCGGGCTAACGCATTGCGACGAACGTCCCACGAAAGCGCACGGCGGCGATGCCCTGTTCTTCGATGGTCACGGCGATAGAGATTCGCGCCTTGCCTTTTTGATGAAACGCACGCTTGAACTGGTCAAGCTCCTCCGCCTCCGGTCGAACGCAGATGGCGCGAAGGTCGCCTCGCACGGGACGCTCGTAGGAGATCGAGCTTTCGCGTATGACGATGTGGCATTCGTCGTCCTGTAGCTCTAGCCAGAGCAGCCCGTAGCCGCATAGAACCGCCAGTGCGTTAAGGCTCCCGCCAAAGGCCGTGCCGAGGTGATTGACGTTCACGTCGAGCGGCGCGCTCAAAATCAAACGTTCGCTGTCGTAGTCTTCGACCCTCACGCCCAACGCGCGTGTGATCGGAATTTTGCTGTGAAGCAACTCTTGAATCCGCCGCGCAAGGCTCATGGCTATTTTTTCTCGACGGCCCGGCTGTCCATGATTCGCCAATCGCCCGACTGTATGAAGCTCGCCCAGAAGAACGGGTGACTGCGATTCTGCTTCAACTGTCCGCCGCGATCCGGCGAGAGACCTCTGTCTTTGCTGCCTCGATCCTGCTGTCCGCCCCTCAACATCTCCAACTGAACTGCCCTTAGCGCCTCGGTGCGTCCCTCGCCCGCCTGTAGGCGTTTGTAGTAACCGATCATCAAGTCTCTCGTCGCATCGTCCGAGACCTGCCAAAGGCTCATCACCTGACTCTCCGCGCCCGCGAGAACCAACGCACGCCGCAGCCCGTACACGCCGCTGCCATTCCTGACCTCCCCGACGCCCGTCTCGCACGCCGACAGCACGACGAGCTTCGTGCCCCAGAGGTCTAGCCCCGCCGCTTCGAGCGCCGTCAGCACGCCGTCTTCGCCTTCGCCTCCCTGCCCGCGGTTCGCGCCCGCAAGCGCCAGCCCCGAACGGAGCAGAGGGTTCTCGCCTTCGACGCGGCCCGCGCCGCCGATGCCTTGCGCCGTGGCTCGCGATGCGGCCCGCGCGTCGTCCGCCGTGCCCTGCGGCTGATCCGGAAGAAAGAAGCCGTGCGTTGCGACGTGCAGGATGGATGGGCCGCTCACGCGCTTGAGCAGCGCCTCGCTCGCCTGCGCGTCTGTGAAGACGCGGACGCCCGTCAGTATCGAGCCGAGCGCGTTGGCTTCGCCCTTCGTGCCCGGCAGCGGCGTGAAGACGGAACTCCTGAAGTCCGCGGAGCGACGGTTCTGCGACGCCTGCGGGGCAGCCGCTCCGGCAAGGGCCGACGCGCCCGCCTCGAACAGAGGGTTGGCGACGACAAGCGGCCCCTGCCTGCTCCCCGCGCTCAACTGCAAGCGCAGAAGGTCGCGCCCGCTCGTCAAGTATGTGATCGAGTAGTCTTCGAGCAGGTAACGATTTCGTTCGTCCACGAGCGCGCCGAACGGGATGAGGTTGAGCGCGCCGTCGGGCGAAAGCAGGAGGTGGCGTGCGTCGCCGAGAAGCCGACGCACGGGGCGCATGACCATCTCGTCGAGCGCGCGCCCGCCGCGGCCCGCCTCACTGTTCGACGAATCAACGAGCGCGCGACGCCATGCTTCGACCCCGCGCTCTACTGCCTCCGCCTCGCCAAGATCAACCCAGAGGGGCGCGCCCGCGCGCCTCAGAACGTATGCAACGTAGCGCGGCGCACCGAACCTAGATTTCCTGTTCGCCGACCTCACCTCGTAAGGTCTGTACACGACGAACTCGACGAGGGCCGCGTCGGCGGGGATAGAATCTCGCACGGCTTTCAGCGTGACGGGCTGCGCCTGCGTGCGGAACTCCGCGCTGCGCTCGCTCACTTCCGACTCCAGCCGGTCTATCTCGTCCTTCAGACGCTTCTCCTCTTCCTTGCGCTCGGCCTCGCGCCCAGCGTCCGCGCGCTGTAGCGAGAGGCGCGAGAGCGCGGAGCGCGACGAGGACAGACGGTCGAGCAGCTCGCGATCCTTCGCATCGAGGCGACGGCGAAGCGCGCCGATCTGGTCGGACACAACGTCCAGCACGCGCCCTTTACGCCGCAGGATGGTCGTCAGCGCAAGCTCGGCGGCCCCCGCGTCCGCCTGCGCGGCGCGCGTGTGGAAAGAGACGAGGCCGTCAGTTTCGTTCGCCAGCGTCGCCATGTAAAGACGCTTCTGTTCTTCCGAGCCAGTCGTGAGGATGAGCGCGAGGTTGCGCTCGCGCAGCTCCGCGTTGCGCGCGAGTGTGGCGAGCGCCTGCCGCGTGTCGCCGCGCCCCCAGTAGACGGTCGCGAGGTTCGCCAGATACAGGCCGACGTTCGGGTGGTCTGGGCCGTAAGCCTTCTCCGTTATCGCCAACGCGCGATGGTAAAGCGGCTCCTCCCTCTCGAAATCGTTCTTCGCGAAATAGATGTATGCGAGGTTGCTCAGCGTGATGGCAACGTCCGGGTGTTCGGCCCCAAGCAACTTCTCGCGCAGCGCCAGCGCACGCCTGATGAGCGGCTCGGCCTGCGCGTAATCGGCCTGCTCGGAATAGGCGACGGCAAGGTTGCTCAGCGTCGAAGCGTAGAGCGGAGTTTCCGTCCCCGTGGTCTTTTCCAAGATGGCTAGAGCGCGCTTGTAGAGCGAGACGGACTGCGCGTGATCGTCCTTTGCATTGTAGACGTGCGCGAGGCTGTTCAGCGTTGCGGCGACCGTAGAGCTTTCCGGCTCCGCCTTCTCGCGTATGGCGAGTGCGCGCTGGAAGAGCGGCAGGGCGCGCTCGTCGTCGCCCTTCTCGCTGTAGAGCATTGCGAGGCTGTTGAGCGCGATTGCTGTGTCCGGGTGCTGCGGCCCCGCCGCCTTCTCCTGAATCGCGAGGGCGCGCTTGAGCATCGGTTCGGCGCGCAGGTAATCGCCCTTCGTACGGTACAGCACCGCGAGGCTGTTGAGCGGCGTGGCGACGAGTGCATGCTCCGGCCCCAACAGCTTCTCGAAGATCGCGAGGCTGCGCTTGAAGAGCGCCTCCGACTGATCGTAGTCGCCCGTCTCCATGTAGAGGTACGCGAGGTTGTTCAGCGTCAAGGCGACTTCGGCGTCGTCCGTGCCGAGCGCCTTCTCCTGAATCGCAAGGGCGCGTTTCAGAAGCGGCTCGGCCTGCGCGTACCGCCCCCTGTTCGTGAGGGTGTAAGAGAGGCTGTACAGCGCCGATGCGACTTCGAGACTGTCGGGGCCGAGCGCTTTCTCGCGTATGGCGAGGACGCGCGCGTATGCTTGCTCGGCTCTGGCGAAGTCCTCCATGTGGCCGTAGACGGTGCCGAGTCCGAGCAGCACGCCCGCAACATCCGTGTGCTCAGGCCCGCTCAACTTCTCCTGCGCCGCGAGCGCGCGCAGGTACGTGGCCTCGGCCTTCGGGTAATCGCCCTTCTGGTCGTAGAGGAATCCGAGCAGCTTCAGGTTGAGCGTCGAGGCGAAGTGTTCGGCGGAGAATGTTTTTTCGATGACGGCTTGCGCCTGCTCGCGCAGCCGGACGGCTTCGTCAAACTTCCCCTGCTGTTGCATCGCTGTGGAGCTTGTCATCAACTGCAAAGCCTCCGTGAGCGCTTGGCTCTGCTCCGGCGTCATCTTCTTCTCGTCCTGCGCGGCCCGCGCCCCGGCGGCGTGCGCCGAGACTCGCGGCGTAAGCGCGGCGCACGCGAGCGTCAGAAGGATTGCGAGCGGGACTCCCGCGAAGAATCTTTTTTTCATCAAGTCCTCACGTCGCGGGGAGAGTGCGAAAGGGTTGTGGTGTCGAAAGATTGAGGTACGAAAGCGCGCCTGTCAACCTCGATTTTAAAACGATGAACGATGAACGCGGAACGATGAACGGTGAGATGAGAAGGGGTGATAGGTTCTGGGTTCTAGGTTATGGGCGAAACACCCAGCACCTAGCACCCAGAACCCCTCCCTAGTTCATCGTTCATCGTTGCTTTCAATACCTCTGCGTCGCGCCGCGTATGACGCGCACCGTGTCGCGCGCGATTAGAAGCTCTTCGTCGGTCGGTATGACGTAGACGGCGAGGCGCGAGCCTTCGCGACTTATCAAGCCCTCGCGACGCGCGACCATCTCCTCGTTGCGCGCGGCGTCCAGCTCGACTCCCATCCACTCCAGTCCTTCGCAGACGCGCGCGCGAACCTCCGCGGAGTTCTCGCCGATGCCGCCCGTGAAGACGACCGCGTCCGCGCCGCCGAGCGCGGCCATGTAAGCGCCGATGTACTTGCGCGCGCGGTAGCAGAAAATTTCTATCGCGAGACGCGCGCGCCGGTCGCCGGATTCGCGCGCTTCGTCTAAAAGCTCGCGCATGTCGTTCGTCAAACCGGAAATTCCGATAAGCCCCGACTGCTTGTTGAGGATCGAGTCAACCTCCTGCGCCGACAGGCCCTCCTTCGCGCCGATGTAGTCGCCGATTGCCGGGTCAACGTCGCCAGAGCGCGTGCCCATCACAAGACCTTCGAGCGGCGTCATGCCCATCGAAGTGTCAATCGAATCGCCCGCGCGGATGGCGGCCACAGAGCACCCGTTGCCGAGATGGAGCGTGATGACGTTTGTCGCCGCACGCGCGATGCCGAGCAGTTGCCGGTAGCGATAGGCGACGTAGCGATGCGACGTGCCGTGGAAACCGTAACGACGCACGCGGTAACGCCTGTAGAGTTGATAGGGCAACGCGTAGAGGTAGGCGTGATCGGGGATGGTCTGGTGAAACGCCGTGT
>DASQLL010000177.1:0-9008 GCA_035630035.1 Pyrinomonadaceae bacterium
AAAGACTACCCGCCCGAAAAATACTGGCGCGACTCGAAGCTCTGCACAATCGGCGAGGGCGCGAGTGAGATTCAGCGACTCATCATCGCCAAACAGATTCTGAGCAACACTTGAATATGAGTAAAGAACTTAAAGACATAATCACTGAATTGAATCTGACGGCCATCTACGAGGAGGCCGAGGAGGGCGGATACGTCGGCTACATCGCGGAACTGCCCGGCGCAAACACGCAGGGCGAGACTCTCGGCGAGGTTCGAATGAACGTGGAAGAAGCGGCGCGGATGATCCTTAACAGTTGTTCGGAAAGCGCTGCTACTTAAATCGCTTGCGCTGAAGGAGGTTTCAAATGAGCGAAGAACAGACAGAGAGGCTGGAAGGTGGCAACCCGTTCGAGACACGTGTGCTGAGAGAATTAGCGAACCTCAATAATCGCATGACCACTTTGGAAGAAAAGGTTGACTCAAGGCTACGTGAAACCCGCCCTATTTGGGAAGCGGTGCTGTCACGGCTTGAGATCATAGATTCAAAATTGGATATCCTTGCGCGAGACTTGTTAGAAACTCGCGCCGATACCGACTTGCTCAAGAAACGGCTGTCCCCTGCTGCCTAAGCGTCCATGGAGAGTCTAAGCCTAGTCCAGCGAGTCTTGACGGGGGAGCCGCGCGCGGTGGCGCGAGCCATCTCGAAGGTCGAGGACGGAGCGGAAGGCGCATCTGATTTAATGAAGGCCGTGTTCCCGCACACGGGGCGCGGCCTCGTCGTGGGCATCACGGGGTCGCCGGGCGCGGGCAAGTCTTCGCTCGTTGATAAGCTCGCGGGGCTTTACCGCAAGCGCGGCGAGCGCGTCGGCATCGTCGCCGTTGACCCTTCGAGTCCTTTTTCCGGCGGCGCAATCTTGGGCGACCGCATACGCATGCAGGCGCTCGGACTCGACCCCGGCGTCTTCATACGCTCGATGGCGACGCGCGGCAACTTGGGCGGACTTGCGCGCGCGACCGTTGACGCCGTGGCGATTCTGGATGCCGCGGGTTACGAGAAGATTATCGTCGAGACCGTTGGAGTCGGGCAGGACGAGGTCGAGATAGTGAAGACGGCGGACGTGTCTGTCGTCGTGCTTGTGCCCGGCATGGGCGACGACATACAGGCCATCAAGGCGGGCATCATGGAGATAGGCGACGTGTTCGTCATCAACAAGGCCGACCGCGACGGCGTTCTCAGAACCGAGAAAGAGCTTGAGGCTCTGCTCTCGCTCGCGCACAGGCCCGACGGTTGGTCGCCGCCGATTGTCAAAACCGTCGCCACGGAGAACAAGGGTCTCGAAGAGTTGGCCGCAGCCGTCGAGAGCTACAGAGACTTTCAGAAGGACGCGGAGGGCGCACGCGGGCGACGCCGCGCCGTCGCGCGCTGGCGCATACTCGAACTGCTACGAGAGCGTCTGCTCGCGCGCGCTCTCGAAGGCGACGGCGTTGGCGAGCGTCTGGACGCGCTCTCGCTTGAGGTCGCCGACAAGCGTCGCGATCCATACTCGGCGGTGGATGAAATCATCAACGCGTCAGAACTGTAGGGGCAGGGCTTGTCCCTGCCCGCGTTGATTCAATCAAACTCAAGCTTGGTGACAGTGAAACTTGAGCGGGCAGGGACAAGCCCTGCCCCTACAGATATTCCGGCAAGGGCCGATGATTTCGCGGCGATAGGTTTCCAAAGTTTTTTAACGTGTATGAAGATTGAGCACATTGGCATCGCGACGCGAAGCTTAGACGAATCGCTCGCGTTCTGGCGCGACGCGCTTGGGCTTGAGGTCAAGCACACGGAGGTGGTTGAGGATCAGGGCGTGCGCGTTGCGATGCTGCCCGCCGGAGAGCCGCGCATCGAGCTGCTTGAGCCGACGAGCGAGTCCTCCCCGGTGGCGAAATTTCTTGAGAAGCGCGGAGCCGGGATTCATCACATCGCCGTGCGCGTGCCGGACATACGCGCCGCGCTGGCGAGGCTCCGAGCCGGGGGCGCGCGTTTGATTGACGCGGAGCCGCGAACGGGCGCGGGCGGTTGCCTCGTCGCGTTCGTGCATCCCGGTTCGACGGGAGGCGTTCTGCTCGAACTCGTCGAGCACACGTCAGACGCCAAAACCAAAGATAAGGAAGAAAGATAGTTGTTTTTGTTTTCAAGAAAAACTCTTCTTGTCTCACTTTTGGTGCTTGCGTTCCCAGCGTTCACTTTGGCACAGAACGCTGCGGGCGCACAGGCGAAGAAGCCTATAAGCCGCGAGGGACTCGTCAAGGCCGTCGGGATTAGTGGTCTCTCGACTACAGAGCTAATTCAGCAGATACAGTTGCGCGGCGTCTCCTTCGAGATGACGCCCGACGCTGAACAGAAGTTACGCTCGGTAGGTGCGCGCCCCGAAATCATCGAAGCTGCACGCATGAATTACCGCCCCGCGCTGACACAAGGCGGCATCAACCTGACTCCGAGGGATATGTCGCTCGTCGTCGCCGGCCTCGACCTTCCGCCTGACGTGCGCGCGCAGCTTGCCGCGAGCGCGGAGGAGCGCAGAAGCTTCGCGCGCGACATACGCCAGATGCTGGCCGTGTCCGAAGAGGCGCGAGCGGCGGGCTACGCGGCACGCCCCGAGCTGAAGTTGCAGATGAGCCTTCAACGCTCTTTCACCATCGCGCGAGTCTACTCCAAGCAGCGCGAGCGCGAGGGCGCTGCGGGGCCGGAGCAGGTCGTCTCGCAGGCGGAGATTGACGCGCTACTGAAAGAGCCGGCGCAGGAGGCGCAGTTAGCTCTCTTCCTCGAAGACTATCGGAAGAACGGGCCGAACCGCGGCGCGCCCATCACGGACGAGCAGCGACCGCAGCTCCGCCAACACTGGGGGCGCGTCATGGTCGCCGCGCGCAAGGGCGTCGCCGCCGGTCTCGACCGCACCCGCGAGACGCAGCTCGCAATCATGCTTGGGCAGGCGCGGCTCCTAGCAGGCGCTTACTCGCAGACGCTCAAGCCGCGTGTTGCGCCGACCGAGGCCGAAGTTGACGCGTACATTGCGCGCCATCCTGAGTTGAACTCCGCTCTGATTCGTAAGAAGGCAGAGGATGTTTTGCGGCGAGCGAAGGCGGGCGAAGACTTTGCGACGCTCGCGAAAGAGAACTCCGACGAGCCGGGCGCGAAGGAGAGGGGCGGCGACCTCGGCTGGTTCGGTCGCGGGCAGATGGTCAAGCCGTTCGAGGACGCCGCGTTCGCACTCAAGGAGGGCGAGGTCAGCGGCGTGGTCGAGACGCAGTTCGGCCTACACATCATCAAGGTCGAGGGGCGTCGGATGACCAGTTTGGCGGAACCGCTCGAGCAGGTGCGTGCGCGCCACATTCTCATCGGTTATAATGCCGCGGCTCGAAGCAGCCCTGTAAAGTCTCCGCGTGAACGCGCGCGCGAGGCGGTCGAGGAAGAGAAGGCTAACAGGCTCTACGAAGAGATCGCGGTTCGCATGCGCGTCAGGGTGGCGGAAGATTTCCTGGTCGGCGACGAGGCCGGAGCGTCTGTCGAAGGTAAGTCTCCCGAAGGGAAAGGCAGCAAGCCCGTCGCCAACCCGGCGGTGCAAACTCCGGCAAAGAGTAACACCGTAACGAAGCCGCGCTCGACAACTCCAAAGCCGAAAGCGGGAAGCACGCAAAGGCGTAAAAATTAGTGCGCGTGCCTGCGCCCGGTTAACGAGCCGGACGCCGGGTCACGATGTCTTTCAAGTTTTTTAAGTGGCGACAATTTTTCAGTCACAGATAGAGTCGAACGATTCGCTAGCTGGACTGTTTGGAAGGATGAGCAATGATAACTTGCGATAAATGCGGAACACAGATGCCCGACGATTCGACCGCCTGCCCCGGCTGCGGCGCGGCAGTCGCCTCGCTTGAGGCGACGCAGAGTGAAGCGACGACAGACACAGCCGCCGTTGACACGAATGCGACCGACGCTTCGTCTCCCGTTGAGGCGACTGATGCTGCGTCCCCCGTCGAGGCGACCGACGTGACCGCCGCGGCTCCCGTCAAAGCGAGCGCCGCCGCTCCCGGTAAAGTGGTCAGCGCAGGCGGCGGCCCGAAGGGCGCGTCAAGCGGCATGAGCGCGGCGACGAAGGCCATCATCATCGTCGTGGCCGTCGTCATCGCCGCCATCGGACTCATCTTCTGGCAGTCGAAGTACGGCGGCGCGCACGCTATGACGAGCATGACGGCTGAGGACATGTCAACGCTAGTAGAGACGTTCCCGCCGGCTGATCGCCTGAAGCTGTCGGGTAGCCCCGAAGAGCGCAAGAAGCTGGCCGACGAGATCAGGAAAATTCTCGCCGTCGCGCAGGCGGCTGAGAAGGAAGGCATCGCCGACAAGCCCGAAGTCAAGCGTCAGTTCGAGGCGATGAAGGTCTTCGTCGTCGCGCAGATGTTCGTCAAAAAGCAGCGCGACGCACAGGTGAAGCCGGAGGAGATGCGGCCTTCGCCGGAGGAGATAGACGCCTTCATCAAAGACCCCGCCAAGACGAAGCAGGCCGACTCGTACCTCGAAGACCTTGTGAAGCTCGGTATGGTGCCGGAGGGGCAGAAGGTTACGGAAGAGATCAAAGAGCAGTTCCGACAGCAGTGGGCGCAGATGAGCGTGCTGGCGCAGAAGGGCAGGGCCGCGGGCGTTGACAAAGATCGCGCCGCGCAGTTGCAGATACAGTTTCAGCAGGCCGTCGCGCTCAGCCGCATATACGAGGCGCAGCTCGCCAAGAAGCTTGCGCCGACCGACGAAGAGATCGAGAAATACTTCGCCGAGCATCCTGAGATGGACCCGAAGGCCGCGCGCGGCAAGGCCGAAGATATTTTGAAGCGCGCACGCGCCGGCGAAGACTTCGAGGCGCTCGCGAAAGAGAACTCCGACGAGCCGGGCGCGAAGGAGAGCGGCGGCGACCTGCCGTGGTTCGGGCGCGCGGTCGAGGGCGAGACGCCTTCGCGCGAAAAGTTCCGCGTCGTCAAGCCGTTCGAGGACGCCGCGTTCGCGCTCAAGGATGGCGAGGTCAGCGACATAGTCGAGACGCCTTTCGGCTTCCACGTCATCAAGTCGCTCGGACGCCGCACCGAAAAAGACGCCGAGGGAAAACCCGAAGAGCAGATTCACGTCCGCCACATTCTCATCAAGCCGAGCACGCCGAATCAGAACCCGTTCGCGCCGCCGCGCGCGCCACGCGAAATCGCGAAAGACGCCATCCTCGCGGAGAAGACCGAAAAGGCCATCGAGGAGATCGCGAAGAAAGCCGACGTTAAAGTGCCCGACGACTTCCCCGTGAAAGCTCCCGACATGCCGCCGCCCACGTCAATGTCGCCGCACGGCGGTCTTGGTGGTCAGCCGTCGGAGGAGCAGATGCTGCCGGAGCCGCAGGACGAGGGCAAGACGCCTCCCGCCTCGAAGCCGAAGCCCGCGCCCAAGAAGAAGTAGCCTTGCTGGGAGCGCGGGCATCCCTGCCCGCCTTGAGCGCGAAAGCGCGAACAGCGCGTCCTTCATGCTCAAGCTTGAGCAGTGACGAAAGATTTGAAGCGTGCAGTAGCACGCTTTGGCGGGCAGGGATGCCCGCGCTCCCAGCATTAAATTGTGATGCAGTTTGGCGATTACCGTGTTGAGGTCGTGCCCGACGGCGAGTTCCGCCTCGACGGCGGTGCGATGTTCGGCGTCGTGCCGCGCTCGCTCTGGCAACGCGTCGCGCCGCCCGACGAGTTGAACCGCGTGCTACTCAACGCCAACTGCCTCTACGTCGAGGGCGCGGGCGAGCGCATCCTCATCGAGACGGGGATGGGCGACAAGTGGGCGCCGCGGCAGGCGGAAATGTACGGCATACGCCGCGAGCGCACGCTCGGCGAGTCGCTCCGCGCCATCACTGGATGCGCGCCTGAGGACTTGACCGTCGTCGTCAACACACACCTGCACTTCGACCACGCGGGCGGCAACACGAGGCTCGACGAAGAGGGCCGCGCCGTCGCTTCGTTCCCCAACGCGCGCTACTTCGTCTCACAAGGCGAGCACGCGCACGCCGAATCGCCGCACGAGCGCGACCGCGCAAGCTACCTGCCGGAGAACTGGCGTCCGCTCGCGGAGAGCGGGCAACTTGAGCTGAAACCCGCCGACTACGAAGTCGTGCCCGGCCTCCGGCTTCAAACGGTCGCGGGCCATTCGCGCACGATGCAATGCGTGCGACTTGAAAGCGGAGGCCGCACTCTCTTCGGTTTCGCCGACCTCGTGCCGACGCGCGCACACGTCCCCGCGGCGTGGATAATGGGCTACGACCTATATCCCGTCGAGACTCTCGAAGCCAAGCGCCGTCTTCTGCCGCGGGCCGCGCGCGAAGGCTGGCTCTGTCTCTTCTATCACGACGCGGACGCGCCGCTCTGCCGCGTCGTTGAAGAGGACGGCAGGCTGCGCGCCGTCGGTTTTGAGGGAGAGCAGGACGGATTCATTCCGGGCGAATAGCGGATAGTAAAGAGAAGGATTCTTAAATGACGACCGCGAAGATTGGCATCATAGGGGGCAGCGGCCTCTATCAGATGCCTGAATTGAAGGACATCGAAGAGGTCAGCGTCGAGACGCCTTTCGGCAAGCCATCGGACGCATTCATCGTCGGCACTCTGGAAGGCGAGCGCGTTGCGTTCCTGCCGCGCCACGGACGCGGGCACAAGCTGCTTCCGACGGAGCTGCCGTTTCGCGCGAACATCTACGCGATGAAGCTGCTCGGCGTCGAGCGGATACTTTCGGCGTCGGCGGTCGGCTCTCTGCAAGAGCAGTACGCGCCGCTCGACATGGTCATCCCCGATCAATTCTTCGACCGCACGCGCGCACGCGCACGCGAGTCAACCTTCTTCGGCGAAGGGATAGTCGCGCACATCACCTTCGCGCACCCGGTCTGCGCGGAGTTGGGCGACGTGCTTGAGGAGTCTTGTCGCGCGGCGGACGTAAGCGCGCACCGTGGCGGCACGTACCTCTGCATGGAGGGGCCTGCGTTCTCGACGAAGGCCGAGTCGAACGTATACCGCTCGTGGGGCATGGACATCATCGGCATGACCAACTTGCAGGAGGCGAAGCTGGCGCGTGAGGCCGAAATCTGCTACGCCACGCTCGCGCTCGTCACGGACTACGACTGCTGGCACGAGGGACACGACGCGGTCTCGGTCGAGGCCGTCGTCGAATACCTCAACAAGAACGTCCGCAACGCGCAGGTCATCATGCGCGAGTCCGTCAAGCGTCTCTCAAAGAGCGAGCGCGCATGCTCCTGCGGCTCGGCCCTCAAGAACGCAATCTTCACCGCGCCCGACCTCTGGCCCGACGCGACAACGAAAAATCTGGAAGCGATCATCAAAAAGTACCAAAGGCCGTGACAGGTGACGGGTGACAGGTGACAAGATTAAAACCTGTTCTTTCCTGTCACCTGTCACCCGTCACCTGTCACGCAAAATGAGGTGTTCCTAATGAAGAAATCTTTACTAATCGTATGCGGCCTCGCATTGGCCGTTTCGTGCGCGGCCTCGGAGGCGCGGGCGCAGAGTGGGACTGTGGCGGGCGGGCCTGACCCGTCGCTGATAAAGGATGTCGAGGCGGAGAAGACCGCGACGCACGAGCTGAAGGTCGCGCGCCACTACTTCAAAGCCAAGAAGGCGTACTACGCATCCTACAAGCGCGCCGACGAGTTGATCGCGGGCTACCCGGAGTTCACGCGTCTCGACGAAGCCCTCTACATCGCGGGCATGAGCGGCATCTATCTGGCCGAAGGTAAGGGCAAGCAGCTCCCGCCGAAGTCGCCGCCTGAGAAAGCGCAGGAGTTCGCGCCCGACGTTCTGCGCGCCAACGCTCGCCTTTTCCTTTCGCGTCTCGTCAAGGATTTCCCGAAGAGCGACTTTCTCAAGGAGGCCGAAGCGGCCCTGAGCCAACTCGGCGACGCCAAGCCGATGGGCGAGAACAAGCAGTAGATCAGAAGCATTCAGCGTTCGGCGGTCAGCTAAAGATAAAAGGCTGACCGCTGAATGCTGAATGCTGAATGCTTTTTAATTTCTTCGTAGGAGAAAATTCCCAAGTGTCATTATTGGTTGTCGGTTCTGTGGCGTTCGACGCGGTCGAGACGCCTTTCGGTAAACGCGAGAGGATGCTCGGCGGCTCCGCCACGCACTTCTCTTTGTCGGCGAGTTTCTTCGCGAACGTGCGCGTGGTCGGCGTGGTCGGCGGCGACTTCGGCGACGAGGAGATGTCGGTTTTCCGGCAGCACGAAATCAACACGGACGACCTTGAGAGAGTCGCCGATGGAAAGACCTTCTTCTGGAGCGGGCGCTACGAGTTCGATCTGAACACGGCGCACACGCTCGACACGCAGCTCAACGTCTTCGCGGAGTTCAAGCCGAAGCTCTCCGAAGAGTCGAAGCGCGCGCGCATGGTCTTCCTCGGAAACATCCAGCCGGATTTGCAGCGCGAGGTGCGCGAGCAGGTGCGCGGCGCGGAGCTTGTCGCGCTCGACACGATGAACTACTGGATCACGACCGTGCCCCGCGAGGTCGAGGCCGCGATACGCGAGGTTGATGTCGTCATCATCAACGACGCCGAAGCGCGACAGCTCGCGGGCGAGCCGAATCTAATCCGCGCCGCGCGCAAGATTCTTTCGTGGGGGCCGCGCGCGCTCGTCGTCAAACGCGGCGAGTACGGCGCGGCGATGTTCACGCCGGAGACTTACTTCGCGATCCCGGCATACCCTTTGGAGTCGGTCTTCGACCCGACGGGCGCGGGCGACACCTTCGCGGGCGGCTTCATGGGTTATCTGGCGAGCCAGAGCGAGGTTGACGACGCGGCGCTCCGGCGCGCGATCATCTTCGGCTCGGTCATGGCCTCCTTCAACGTCGAGGAGTTCGGCACAGAGCGCGTCCAGCGCCTCACGCACGAAGAGATCAACCGACGCTTCGGCGACTTCAAACGCATGACGCACTTCGAGGAAATCGCGTTCGAGCGCGCCGTCCGCGCGACGA
>DASQLL010000178.1:0-3695 GCA_035630035.1 Pyrinomonadaceae bacterium
CAGCCGCCGTCATCGCCAGCCCCGGCCAACGTCAGGTCGTCGTCCGCACGCCCGACGGCACGCTCTATTCAAATCCCCAGCAGCTCAACGTCATGCAGCCGCCCGCGCCGACCTACACTTACGTCGGCTTTCTCAAGCGACCGCGGTCGAACACCGCCGTCGTCAAGGATCAGAAGGGCGAGCTGTACAGCGTCCGCGACGGCGATCTCATCGAAGGCCGATTCCGCGTCGTCGAAATCTCCGAGCGCGGCGTCGAAGTCGTGGACAAGGACTTGAACATCAAGCACACGATGCCTTTCGTCTCCGGCAGCAGCTCCATGATGGGCCGCGCCCCCGGCTCGATCCAACCTCCTCCGCCACCGCCCGGCGATGACGGCGACGATGAGCCTTGAGCGTCGGGCGCGAATAGATGAGCGACGACGAAGCCATGACCGAGCTTTCAACAAGCAGCGCCGGGTCGAGCGCAGCGGCGCGGACGCACGAGCGCGGCTACGCTCTCGTCGCGCTTCTCGCGCTGATGACGGTGCTAATGATCACGATGATGGCCGCCGCGCCCAGCATACGGCAGCAGACGCGCCGCGAGCGCGAGCTTGAGGCCATCGCCCGCGGCGAAGAGGTCGCCGAGGCGATACGCAAGTACATTCACTACGCGCGCCGCCCGCCAACCTCGATGGAAGAGCTGCAAGAGGGAGCGCCTTTCGGGACGAAGAAGGTTCAGGTGCTGCGCGCAAGCGCCGCGCGCGACCCGCTCACCGAAAGCGGCGAGTGGCGTCTCATCAAGGTCAACGACCGCGAAATGATCGCCTTCATCAGAGAGCTAACGACCTACGCGAACGGTCGCCTCCCCGCCGCGACTACCGACACGGACGCGACGATGCAGCAGATCGCAAGCACGCTCCCGCGCGTCATCAACATCCTCAACTTAGGGACGAGCGAAGAAGCGCCCGGCGGCGAGGACGCATCGCTCTCAAGCAAAGGCCCCTTCATAGGCGTCGCGAGTCGCAGCCGTCGCGACTCGATCATCACCTACTACGGCATCGAACGTCACGACGGTTGGGTCTTCACTCCGTTCTTCAAGTAAGCGTTTGCGTCGTGCACCACACGACGCAACGAAGCTTCGACAACTTACTCGATCAGATTCGCGCGACGAGAAAAGCAACATGCATATCTCGTCGCGCGAATTTTTTTTGTGAGTGATTGAATTAAGTTGTTGACTTCTTTTTTTAATGTGTTTATAAATCCCAACATGTTGTGCGCCATTCACTCTAGGCCACAAGAGAAAAAGCGATACAGTATCTTGTGGTGAAGAGCAACACAACAACAGAAACTAGAAAAGGAGCAGTTACAGCTTATGGCAACTAAGAAAGCAGCTAAAGGCGGAGCGAAAAAGGGCGGCGCTAAAGGCGGCGCGAAGAAGGGCGGAGCCAAGAAGGGCGGCGCGAAGAAAGGCGGCGCCAAGAAGAGGTAGAAGTAAGTTAGCCAGGGGGAGTAAGCGCAACCTTCAACGGCGCACACAACACTCTTTGCCCGCGAGGGCATTTAACAGGACGGCGGTTGCATCAGATGCACGCCGTCCAAAATTTTTCAGAGCTGTTAGCGGTCAGCTATTAGCTATCAGCTTTTGCCTCTCGCTTACGCTCTGAACATCTCCAACGCGTTTGCCCTGCGACTTACTCAAAGCTGACAAACATCGTCCCCGTGTTTTATGTTAAGGCTGAAAGCTAACAGCTAATAGCTAACAGCTTCTTTATGCTTCACGTCGCGCTGGTCGAGCCGGAGATACCGCCCAACACGGGCAACGTCGCGCGCCTGTGCGCGGCGACGCGCACGCCTCTGCACGTCGTCGGCGTGACGGGCTTTCGACTCGACGAGCGCGCGGTGCGACGCGCCGGACTCGACTACTGGCCGGAGGTCGAACTTCACCGCCACCGCGATCTCGAAGCTCTGCGCGAAGCGCTGCCCGGCGCGCGTTTCGTCTACCTGACGACGAAGGCCGCGGTGCCTTACACCGGTTGGATTTTCGAGGATGGAGACTGCCTCGTCTTCGGGAGCGAGACGCGCGGCCTGCCCGAAGAAGTCCTGCGCGCGAACTGGGAGCGTTGCATTACGATCCCGATGCCTAACCCCAAAGTGCGTAGCCTCAACCTCGCGACCGCCGTCGCCGTCGTCCTCTACGAAGCTCTCCGCCAGACGCGCTCTCTGTAGGCGCGGCGACGTGTGAAAGGCTAGCCGGGTGACATGCGGCGGGCGGCGGGTTAGAATCACTCCTTTAGCCTAAATCCAGCATTTTTAACGGGAGTGAGAGTGCGGGGGGTTGATACGTCGCCGGGCAAAATTTGCCTTCCGCGGCTCGGTTACAAGGCATTAACGATGAATAAAGAACGAAACGACATACGCAACATCGCCATCATCGCGCACGTTGACCACGGCAAGACGACGCTCGTGGACGCGATGCTCAGGCAGTCCGGCACTTTCCGCACGGGCGAGGCATTAGTCGAGCGCGTGATGGACTCGATGGACCTTGAGCGCGAGCGCGGCATCACGATCATGGCGAAGAACACGTCGGTGCATTTCGAGGGCGTGAAGATAAACATTCTCGACACGCCGGGGCACGCCGACTTCGGCGGCGAGGTCGAGCGCGTGCTGAAGATGGTTGACGGCGTGATGCTTCTGGTTGACGCGGCGGAGGGGCCTCTGCCGCAGACGCGCTTCGTGCTTCGCAAGGCGCTCGAAGCGCGCCTGCCCGCAATCGTCGTCGTCAACAAGATAGACCGGCATGATGCGCGCCCCGAAGAGGTCGTAAACGAAATCTACGACCTCTTCATTGATCTGGACGCGACCGACGAGCAGATTGACTTTCCAGTCCTCTACGCCATCTCGCGCGACGGCGTGGCGAAGAAAGAGCTGGGCGACGACTCGCGCACTCTGCGACCGCTCTTCGAGGCGATAGTCGAGACGATTCCGATGCCGCGCGAAATCCGCGGCGACTCGTTGCAACTGCTCGTCGCGAACCTCGACTACAGCGAGTACGTGGGCCGCCTCGCCATCGGTCGAATCTTCTCCGGCGAGATAAGGCAGGGCGAGACGGTGGCCGTCGCGCGGCTCGACCGCACGATCTCGAAGCTGAAAGTGAAGGAGCTTTACGCATTCGAGGGGCTGAAGCGCGAGTCAATCGAGTCGGCGTCGTTCGGAGAGATCGTCGCGCTCGCGGGAATGGAGGCCGTCGAGATCGGCGAGACGATAACGAGCGCGGACAACCCGCGGCCTCTGCCGGTGATCGCCGTGGACGAGCCGACCATCTCGATGATCTTCGGCGTTAACAACTCGCCGTTCTCAGGCACCGAGGGAAAGTTCGTCACGTCGCGCCAACTCAAAGAGCGTCTCGACCGCGAAGTGTTGGGCAACGTCGCCATCCGCGTCGAGGACACAGACTCGCCCGATCAGTTCAAGGTGTCGGGGCGCGGCGAATTGCAACTCTCGATCATCATCGAGATGATGCGTCGCGAGGGTTACGAGCTTCAGGTGTCGAAGCCGCAGGTCATCACGCGCGTCGTCGAAGGCGAGACGCTAGAGCCGATTGAACTAGTCGTGATTGATTGTCCCGAAGAGTTCATCGGCGTCGTCACCGAAGCGATGGGTCGCCGCAAGGGGCAGATGACGAAGATGGTCAACCACGGCACGGGGCGCGTCCGGCT
>DASQLL010000179.1:0-2289 GCA_035630035.1 Pyrinomonadaceae bacterium
TTTTGCTTTTGGCAGCGCCGCCTTCATCATCCGTTAAAGCGGCGAGGGCGTCTTCGTCGCGCGCGGCGACAGCGGCCTCAAGTTGCGCGCGTTTTTCTTTCAGCGCCGCCGCGTCCGCCTCGATTGCCTTGAGCCTCTCGGCAATCTCCTGCGCCGCGCGCTTGGCCTTCCCGTAGCGCGCGAACCTGCGGGCGGCCTCCTCCTGCAAGCTCCTCTGCTCGTCAATCTCAAGCTCCACGGTGGGCGCTCCGTCCGTGTAGAAATCCTTGAGGCGAACTGTGCCGCCGCTCCGCTCGGCTGTCCCTATGTTCGCAAGCAGAAGATCGCCCGCGCGCCTGTGCGCGTCCGCGTCGCCGTGCGCCGCGAGGTCGCGCTTGAGGTTGTCGCTGAGTTTACGAAGTTTTGAAATCTCCCGACTAAGCCGCGACGTGGCAGCGGACGCGCGCGTGTCGAAGGCGCGCTCGCGCTCAAGCCGCGCGTAGTGCCGGTCGAGCGCGTCGGAGAGGGAAGCGGAGCTTGCGCGCTCGAATGCCAACTCCTTCCTCGTCATCGTCATGTTATTTCGAGGGGCTGATGTTGTGCCGTCCAAAGCTTTCAGTCCGTCGCTCCGCGCGACCGGAGGCGCGTAAACGTCGCCGACCTCCTGACCCTCGCCGCGCGAAGGCCGCATCGAGTCGCGCACACGTCCGCGCTCGTCGAGGAGGAAGAGGTTGGCGGTGCGTCCCGTCAACTGCGCGACGAGCGTCGCGGCGTGGTCGTCGCCTACTGCGTCTGGAACTGCGAAGGTGAAACGTATGATGCGCTCGCTCTCATCCTTCGAGAGTGAGCGGAGCGTCGCGCCGCCGAGCGACTTGCGAAGCACGAGCGCGAATTGCGTTGGGGCGTTTGAGGATTTTTCCAGCTCGCGAACCGAGCGTGCGATCAAGTGGAGGCGCGGCTGCCCCGGCTCGGTCGAGATGTAGAGGTAACGACCGTCGCCCGTGCGAAAGTCAACCGCGATTGCGGAGCGCGAGAGCTGAAAGACCTTGCCCCACGGTCGGCCCGTGAGCAGGGGCTTCAGTTCCGCGACTACCTCCTCGATGAGCCGGTCGTTCATATCTCGAAACTCGTGGGTGGATTGAAGCGACAGGCTAGCAGATACAGAGCCGCGAGCGGTAGCGAGCGGGTCTCTGGAACGTGAGTTCGGGTTAAGAAAACGAAAGAAGAACCCATTTTTCGGTAAGATGAAGTTCGCCAAAACTACCATCTCTCCGAAAGTGAGTTCTCCCGATGGACATTCTACCCCTTTTCTGTGACATCGACGATTTCTGTCAGTTCTTTGAACCGCGCTGGAAAAAACGGCTGCTCTCGTCAGGCGCGCGCCAGCGCGACTGCGCCGCCCGCCTCTGCCTCTCGGAGGTGATGACCATCATCGTGCTGTTCCACGCCTCAAGTTATCGTAACTTCAAGGCGTACTACACCGAGCACGTGATGAAGCAGTACGCCGGGGCCTTCCCGCGGCTCACCAGCTACAGCCGCTTCGTCGAGTTGATGCCGGCGGCGCTCGTGCCACTGTGCGGCTACTTGCAGACACGTAAAGGCGAGTGTAGTGGCATCTCGTTTGTGGACTCGACCTCGTTAAAGGTCTGCCACAACCGGAGAATCCACTCGCACAAAGTCTTTGCCGGATGCGCCCGCCGTGGCAAGACCAGTGTGGACTGGTTCTTCGGCTTCAAGCTCCACCTCGTGACGAACGACTGCGGAGAGTTGCTCGCGTTGCGGCTGACGCCCGGCAACACCGACGACCGGCAGCCCGTCCCGGCCCTGATCAAAGAGTTGTTCGGCAAGCTCTTCGGCGACAAGGGCTACATCTCGCAGCCGCTCTTCGAGGCGCTTTACGATGAGGGCGTCCAACTCGTGACTAAGCTCAAGTCGAGGATGAAGAGCCGGCTCCTCCCCATGTTCGATAAGATCATGCTGCGGAAGCGGGCCATCATCGAGAGCGTAGTGGATCAGCTCAAGAACATCTCGCAGATCGAGCACAGCCGCCACCGCTCGGTGGCGAACTGCTTGGTCAACCTGCTGGGCGGGCTGATCGCTTACACCTTCAGGGAGAAGAAGCCCAGCTTGAATATCCGTGTCAAAGAGCAGTTGCAGCTTCCTGCGCTGATTTTCTGACTTCTTATGTCGAACTCACGTGGTCTCTGGAATGCGGAATGCGGATTTCGGATTGTGGATTTAATGGAAGCGTGCTGTCTTCCAATCCGCAATCCGAAATCCGCATTCCGCAATCGGATAGAGTCTTACTTC